>JAJRCO010000063.1 GCA_028678905.1 Methanomicrobiales archaeon | reverse complement strand
GACTTGCCCTTCAATAGGAGGGCAACCCCCATCCTGTAACGGTCCCAAATCCAATAGGAACGCGGGGGACAGAGAGCCTTATGCACCGTTGGAGGAGGACTGTACATGCCGTACAGTAACAATCCGCTATGGCCCTGCGCTATGACCGGGGCGGCTGCCTGCCTCTCGGGTTTTGAAGATATGGCGGTGATAATCCATGGCTCAAGCGGTTGTTATTTCTATCCTGCCTCGTTGTTGCTTAATCCCATCTACGGTACCCATCTCATTGAGAGCGACATCATCTTCGGTTCGGAAGCACGAATTCGCGAGGTCATTCAGGAGGTACGACCACGATACTGTGCGGTTGCGGTAGTTACCACCTGCGTTCCCTCTCTGGTGGGTGAAGACCTCCCGTCCATGCTGGAGGGATATGCGGATGTGGTAGTCGATGCGGCGGGATTTCTGGGAAATTTCGAAGAAGGGTACCGGGCGGCCACCCATGCATTGGGGTGTCGCATTGATCCAGAGCGGAGAGGTGTGAATATCGATGGCTTAAACCCCCTCGACCCGTTTTACCGCGGTAACAGGCGTGAGGCGGAACGCCTCCTCTCCCTAGTCCATCTCGCGCCGGCAACACGGTTCTCTGCGGACCTTCTGGATTCGGTGTATCGGGCTGCTCCGCTCACCCTCTCAATCGATCCCGATCTGTCCTCCAGTGTGGGGATCTCAGCGGGAAATCTGCTCGGATTCGAGGAGACCGGCCGTGCATTTACTGTTCTCCAGGACCATTATCCTGAAATGGAGATAGACCCGCTGATGCAGGAACTGGAACAGACCGGGGAACGCATCGTTAGGGTGTGTGACAAATATCTGAGGCGACATGATCCCCCCACGGTCCTTATCTTCGGAGGTGCGTCCTATGCCCACTTCGCTGCAGATACCCTGGGACGGTATCTTGATGCAGAGGTCATTGCAATCGGGTCACGCAATGAGATGGTACCCGGAGACTATCCTCAGTACCACATGCTCGCTCTGCCGGAGATTGCAGCATACATCAACCAAGAACACCCGGACCTGGTCCTCGGATCCTCGTATGAACAATCGGTGTGCGGCGATGCCGCGTTCGTTCCCTTCACGTTTCCGCTGCGGGGAAGAATCGCCCTTCGCACCCGCACACTGGCGGGGCCGGAAGGCGTTCTGTCTCTTCTGGAAGATGTGCTTAATGCCTGCATGGACCGGGATAAACAGAAATAAAACAGGGGTGCATGAAGCGTCAGTCGCGAATCGATCTCTTCCTGTATAGTGAAGGAAACCAACTGTTGTCTGAAAAAGAGGTCAGGAGAGGGACACCAACCGAGCGACAGCGTCACCCACCCCGGAAGTGGAAGAATTGCCGCCCATATCCCGGGTCGTAATACCCGCAAGGATGCTCTGTTCAATGGCCGTAAGCACCGCGGCAGCTGCCACATGTTCTCCCAAGTGATCGAGAAGCATCGATCCTGCCCAGATGGTGGCAAAGGGATTCGCTATACCCATCCCGCGGTATTTCGGCGCCGAGCCGTGAATGGGTTCAAACATGGAGGTGCCGGTAGGATTGATATTGCCACCCGGCGCCAGGCCCAATCCACCTTGCACCATTGCCCCCAGGTCAGTGATGATATCGCCGAACATATTCGGGGTCACCACTACATCGAACCATTCCGGATTTTTCACAAACCACATTGTGATAGCATCGACGAAATTGTACTCTACCGACACCCCAGGATATGACCGGGCTTCTTCGGCGCACACCTCTCTCCACAGACCATACACATCGGTGAGAACGTTTGCCTTGTCCACCGAAGTGAGTTTCCGGCGCCGCCGGGAGGCCAGATCGAATGCGTAACGTAGCACACGGCGGGCCCCCTCCCGCGAAATGACCCCGATCTGATAGGCGATCTCCTCGGCGTCGCTTTCGGCATCCAGACTAAATCTGAGCTGGTACAGTTCCCGCACTACCTCGAGCTCTTTTCTTTCCCTACCCCGGAACCGGGATCCGATTCCGACATAGAAATCCTCGGTATTTTCTCGCACCACCATGAAGTCGATATCCGCCGGGGTCTTGCCTGCGAGCGGGGTCCACACACCCTGCAGAAGTTTCACCGGGCGGAGATTGACATACTGGTCGAAATAAAACCGGAGGGCGAGCAGGATCCCTTTTTCGAGCACTCCTGGTTTCACCCGCTCATCGCCGATCGCACCGAAATAGATAGCCCGGCATTGGGAAAGGCTGGTGAGATCCTCCTCAGTGAGCAGCTGGCCGGTCCGCAAGTAGCGCTCCGCCCCCAGATCAAATTCCTGCCACTCGATCCCGAAATGATACCGATCCGCTGCGGCATCGAGTACCTTTCGGCCTTCGGCAATGATCTCCGGTCCGATGCCGTCCCCGGAAATTACTCCAATCCGGTGCATAGCGGTAGCTCCTTTAGATTTTTGGCGTATTCTACCAGGCCGCCCGCCCTGACGATCTCCTGGAGGAAGGAGGGGACCGGCTCCAAGACATACTCTTTTTCGCCTGATCTCGCCACGCCTTTCGCGGTATCCACCTCGATCCCGTTGCCATCTTCGATCTCGTCCGCTTCTCCGCACACCAGTGGCAAAAGCCCGGTGTTGATCGCATTCCGGTAGAAAATACGGGCAAAGGAACGTGCGATCACGATATGCACCCCGGCCCCCAGCAATGCGAGAGGGGCGTGTTCCCGAGACGATCCGCATCCGAAGTTTCTACCGGCGACCACCACATCTCCTTTCTGGACCCCCGAGGCAAATTCTGGTCGCACACCCTCGAACGCGTGTTCCGCCAGCTCATCAGGATCATTAATAGTGAGGAAGCGCCCCGGTATGATCGCATCGGTATCCACGTCATTGCCGAATTTCCAGACTTTCATGGGTCACACCTCCCGGGGATCGATGATTATTCCGTACATCGCGCTCGCTGCGGCGGTCTGAGGCGAGCAGAGATAGACCTCCGCTCCCGCACTGCCCTGCCTGCCACGGAAATTGCGGTTGGAGGTGGAGAGCGAGACCTCCCCCGGGGCCAGTAGGCCAAATGCCCCACCCATGCAGGGACCGCAACAGGGCGCCTCCACCAGGGCGCCGGCTTCCACGAACCTCTCGATCACACCCGCCCGCAGGGTTTTTAAGTATTCCCTGCGAGAGGCGGGGATTACGATCACCCGGACGTTCCGGCTGAACGCATCGCCCCCCAGCACCTCTGCCGCAGCCGCCATATCTTCATATCTACCGTTTGTGCAGGAACCGATGAATACCTGATCGATGGCCGTTCCTTCAATATCGCCCACTGGGACCACGTTGTCCACGTTGTGGGGCATGGCTACCTGGGGATCCAGGGAATCCACTTCATAATGACGGAATTCCGCGTAGTGCGCATTCGGATCACTAGCGAGATCGAACGGCTTTACCTCCTTTCGTTCCTGCAGATATTCCCAGGAAGTGGCATCCGGAGGAACGATCCCTGTCTTTGCCCCCATCTCAATAGCCATATTGCAGCAGGTCATTCGTCCCGCCATATCCATTGCCTCAATGGTCGGGCCGGTGAATTCCAGCGCTTCGTAGGTCGCCCCGTCCGCCCCTACATCTCCTACAATGGAAAGGATCAGATCTTTCGGACCGACCCGGTAGGGAAAGCGGCCTTCTACCTCCAGTCTGATGCTGTCGGGGATACGAAAGTAAAGGGCGCCGTACTTGAGGACAAATCCCATATCGGTGGAGCCGATACCGGTTGCAAACGCACCCGTAGCTCCATACATACAGGTGTGGGAGTCGGCTCCCACCACGAGCTCCCCCGGCTCGGCCATCCCCTCCTCCATCATGACCTGGTGACAGACCCCTTCAAACAGGTCGTAATGAAAGATCTCCTGTTCAGCCGCAAACTTCCTCATCATGACCTGGTTTTCGGCAGCCCGGATAGAGTCGGCCGGGATCTGATGGTCAAAAAGGGTGACGATCTTTTCTGGATTGAAGACTTTCGTTCCGCCCATCTCCCGGAACTTCTCGATGGCCAGGGGACCGGTGATGTCATGGATCATCGCCCTGTCGATGGGCGCCATCACCACATCGCCTGCTGACACCGGTTTCCTGCACCGGGATGAAAAGATCTTCTCCACTATTGTTGCGCCCATGAATGATCAGTATACTTGGGTGAAGGGTACTCTTGTAGTTTGGGGCTAAAAGACCCTGTTTTTTACCACGATGGCGATTGCGTTGTAGTTACCGGGTAATATACCCGATCCGGGAGGAATATGGGGGAGGAAAAATAGGGTTCTCAGGAGACTTTGATCTCTTTCTTCCCCGACCAGAGTCCATGGAGGTTGCAATATTCAATCACGTGGATGACCCCACTTTTTGAGAACTTAATCTTAAAAACCGCTTCGGGGTCGGTGGTTCCTGGGTTGAATCCGGCATTTCCTAGGGCGACGGGATTGAATGCTCTTCCT
>JAJRCO010000311.1 GCA_028678905.1 Methanomicrobiales archaeon | reverse complement strand
CTGTAAAAAAGGTTTTCAGCCATCTGGACTGCAACCTGATTGAGCTTGAGGATTGGAACTGCTGCGGTGCCACATCTTACATGTCTGTTAAAGAAACTGTATCGTTTGTAATATCGGCAAGGAATCTGGCTTTAGCGGAAAAACATAAACGAGATATTGTTGCTCCCTGCAGCGCCTGTTACACAATTCTTAGCAAGACAAACAGGTATTTGAAAGCACTGCCTGAATTTCATAACAAAGTCAATGAGTGCCTTGCCGAAGGCGGGCTGCAGTATAACCTGACTTGCAACGTAAGGCATCCTCTTGATGTGCTGATGAATGATATTGGAATCGAGACAATTAAAGCAAAGGCTAAAAGAAGTCTTAAAGGTCTTAGAATAGCTAACTATTACGGCTGCCAGATAGTTAGACCTGAAAAAGGATTCGATGACCGCGAAGAACCCATGTTGATGGATAATATGTTTGCCGCGCTCGGTGCCGAAAACGTTTATTATCCATTCAAGGTAAAATGCTGCGGCGGTATGCTTATGACAACTTACGAAGACGTAGCATTAAAACTTAACAGAGAAATTATCGGCTCAGCAGTCGAAAATAAAGCAGATTGCATTGTAACCACGTGCCCGCTCTGCCAGATGAACGTTGAAGCGTATCAGGATAAGATAAACCACGTTTATAAGACTAACTATAACATACCGGTATTGTTTTTCACGCAGCTACTCGGACTTGCTTTCGGTTTCGATGATCATGAGCTTGAAATTGACAGGCTGCTCACCGACAGCATTAAATTAAACGGAACAAGTAAACAGCTAACAGGAGTATAAAATGCATAGAGTAATAAAACCTGAAGACAACGGCAACGGAGCTGTAAGAATAGGCTTCTTTATCTGCCACTGCGGTGTTAACATCTCATCTATAGTAAACGTTGCAGAAGTCAGAGATTATATTGCAAAGCTTCCAAACGTGGTTGTATCACAGGATTATAAGTTCATGTGTTCTGACCCGGGGCAGGATTTGATTAAGAATGCAATCAAAACAAATAAGCTTAACAGAGTTGTAGTTGCAGCCTGCTCTCCGCTAATGCATGAAGGTACATTCAGGGCAGCTTGCGAAAAAGCTGGAATTAACCGTTTCCTGTTCCAGATGGCAAACGTAAGAGAACATTGCTCATGGGTACACAATGATAAAATCAGGGCAACTGAAAAGGCAAAAGCGCTGGCTCATGCGGCTATCAGCCGTGTGGCTTACCAGATTCCCATGGAAGTCAAAAAAGCGAAGTTAAATCCCGATACTCTTGTTGTGGGAGGCGGAATTGCCGGGATACAGGCAGCTCTCGAGATTGCCGATTCGGGCAACAATGTTTATATGGTCGAAAGAGAACCATCAATCGGCGGAAAGATGGCTCTGTTTGATAAAACGTTTCCGACTCTTGACTGCTCCGCGTGTATATTGACGCCCAAGATGGTATCGGTTGGCCACAGTGAGAATATAAAGCTCTTCACATGGAGTGAAGTTGTTGCAGTTTCGGGCTATCTCGGAAACTTCAAGGTCAAAATAAAAAAGAAAGCCAGGTATGTAGATACCGATAAATGCACGGGCTGCGGACAATGCTGGAGCCACTGCCCTGCAGTCAGGTTTCCATCCAGAAGACAAATAATATTCGGTGATAAAATAATAAACGAAAAACGCTAAAAATGCTGCTATCAAATATAAAATTACTGCTTGATTGCTCAAGCTTAACCAGCGAGAACCTGCTGGATAAAGAGGTTGAATTTTGCTTCGGCGCAGATTTAATGAGTGATGTACTGAGATTTGCCAGAATAGGTTCATTGCTTCTTACCGGGATAACAAATAAACAGGTATTGCAGGTATCTGAAATAATGGATTTGAAGGGTGTAATATTCGTTCGGGGAAAAGAACCTGAACCCGG
>JAJRCO010000345.1 GCA_028678905.1 Methanomicrobiales archaeon | reverse complement strand
CTGTGTCGAACAGACAACCATCAGGTTGGCGGTGGTCTTGATGACGTTGAAGGCACCGTCAAGAACTAGATCATTGACTGACTTGGCCATCAGTTATCTCCTCGCCTTCCGAGTTCGGGACGGAAGACGCCTAAACGATTTCGTCAGGTGCGCCCATTTGCGCGCCCACTTCTTGTGATGGGCGAATGCCCATCTCCATTGCGCTCGACTCTTGAATGGCATGGCTTTCCCTCGGGTCTCTGGCCGCCTCCTTGTACTTCTCGGGATATGGGATCACTCGCGCGGGCACTCCTGTCTTGGCGGCCTCTTCACAACGGGGACATGGATCGACAAAGATGACGTTGTAGTGTTTGCCGGCGGCTTGACAGTCTCCGATTTCAATGTGTTCACACAGACCGTAGTGGCAGCGTCGGCAGTAGATAACAAAGCCGGCCTTGCCTTCGTTCGTGATGAGCGATCTACTTCCCTTGCCACCCTTTGCGTCTCTCTGGCCAAGGAAGAAGTGAAGCGGCACTAGGACAATCCCTCAACGGCAACCGGGATCTGGCGATTGGTCGTCGTCACGCCCCAGCCGATGTCAGAAACCTCTAGCGGTCCCGCCCAGACGAAAACCAATCTGTCGTCGCCAATGGGAACAACGGAATGCAACGAGCAGTTGGGCGGGCCGTCGACGGGGAACTTGCCTTCCCGCCAACCCTCGGGGACTCTACAGACTGTGTACTGATACATCAGTGCTTCCTCTTGGCGCTCTTCATCCTGGGTGTGGTGCGGACAATGCCAAAGATGGTGTTCTTGCCGATCAGAAACCCGTAGGCCCAGGTTTGACCGCCGCTACGAAACACGACATTTGACAGTCGGCGTAGGTCTATGCTGACCCGTCTCATCACACCCTCAAATCAGTGGCGGGCGCCCGTCCTCTTCCCGCCAGCCGTCACCCACCGCAATCCGGCGTTTGCCGCCATGCGGTTCTCTCATAATGTGTTAAGGATTTCCGACTCCAAGCTGGTGTAAAATGTCAGCATGGAGAATCTACTTAGTAAGTCACCCAAGAAAGAAACCGTAAGCGCCATCGAGATCATGCGGGCCCAGGAAGTTGTCCGAAAGGACAACGCTCGTCTTCTGCACGACACCACCGCTCAAGACCTGACTAACCTGGTACTCTGCGTTGAGATCGCCATCCGCCTGTTCGATGTGGATCCGGCGAGGGCGAAGGACGCGCTGCAT
>JAJRCO010000106.1 GCA_028678905.1 Methanomicrobiales archaeon | reverse complement strand
GTTACTCCCTCGCATGGCGAACTACAACGCATCGCCTACCTCATGCTCTCCGGCACCTTCCTGTATGCACTCCTCTCCCTTCGGGGCATGTTTGACTATATATCCGGCTTCATCCTCCTGGTTGGATTTGCGACGATCCTTGCTCTTCTCTGGAGGGGCCGCGTGGTGATGGAGCTCCGTGAGCGGCCTCGGGGGAGGCGGCCCATCCTTCTAGCTGTTGTAGGACTGGGCATGGTCATTCTGGGAGCCGATCTTCTGCTCCTTGGTGCAGAAGAGATCGCAGTGCAGTTCGGAATCCCCTCCATCGTGATCGGTCTTTCCGTCGTGGCGGTCGGCACTTCGTTACCGGAGCTTGCCACTTCGCTCGTTGCTATCCTGAGAGGGAGCCATGGTATTTCCATTGGTAATATCCTAGGGAGCAATATCTTCAACCTCCTGTTTATCCTGGGATCGGCATCCCTGGCCGGTACGATCCCCTCTCCGACCTTCACCACTACGCTGGTATTGATAGGATTTTCTCTTGCCCTGTTTCCCTTCCTTTTTCGCCAGTCCCGTTTCGTCCGGTGGTGGGGGGTGGGGCTGTGTATCCTGTATCTGTTCTATATGGCGGCTATCTACACAGCGATCTGATAATTCGAAACCTTCTATCTTCATGTAGATTGCCATAGATACCGACCGGGAAGAAAAGGGGCGCTTACAACATGACCTATTTCGGTCCCTTTTTTCCCATACATCATTTAATACTTAGCTGATGACGATGGAGTGGGATAGAAAAAGAAGGGTCTTACAACTCCTGACCCATATCGGCGTTCCTGATCCGAAGGATGAGATTATCGAAATGTGCGATCGGGCCCTTACCCATCGTTCGTATGCGGGTTGGGACCGCTCGTACGAACGGCTGGAATTTCTTGGCGATCGCGTGTTGAACCTAGTAGTTGCACGCTTTTTCTATGAAAATCCTCAGATCCTCACCGAAGGAAGAATGTCCCGGCGGATGGAATTCACCAAGAACCGACATCTGGGTGCCATCATCCCCACCCTTGCCATCGGCTTCGAGGATCCGGATCTTATCCTCCGGGGCAGGGGAACCCCCCTGACCACTCGGATCATCGCCGGTGCCTTCGAGGCACTGGTGGGTGCACTGTACCTTCGTTGTGGAATGATGATGACATATAGTCTTCTCGAGAAGTTGCTCGGTCCGGAACTCGAGCATTTCGATCCGGATACCAATTTCAAGGGTATCCTCCAGGAACACCTGATGAAACAGGGAAAAGGTCTGCCTGACTACCAGGAGATCGATGTAGCGGGGCCGAACAATGATCGCACTTTCACCTACCGGGTGATTGTGGAGGGTCGTACGGGGAGAGGTACGGGGCGGTCCAAGACCGAAGCGCAGCAGATGGCAGCAGAGAATGTGCTTAACAAACTAGGGATCGCTAGGTGATCGATACTTTTCGATGTGGAGGGAAAGAATCAGTTCCGGCAAAACGGTACAGAGAGATAGGGTTGTAAGAATGACTATGAATAGATATCCGGATAGCATCTTCTGTCGACCGATGAATCCCTGTGAAGACCGGCAATCACAATCGATCCGAAGGTGGAGGGATTCTCGCCTTGTGCGATGGACAGAACATTTAAGAAATCGCCCGCGAAACAAACACGATCGAGGACCGATCTGCAGGTAGGTGTATCGAGTGTTTGTCATATCTCCCCGATCATTCAACCAATCCCGATTGCGATTAACGATCATTAATTCTGAATTCGACCTGTTGAAGGATCATTAATCTCGCATCGCATTCCTTAAAATTCAATCAATCAAGGCCAGGAGAGTAATGATGAACAAAACAACGATCGCAGTGACCGTTATTACATTCCTGGCTCTAACCGGGCTCGGTTTATGGGCGTGGTCACAATTTCACGAAGGAAACACCAACTCGGAAAGTATGGATTCGATCGTGGTGGCGTATTCTCCCTTTGAGTCGACAGCCCTTTTCTGGATTGCAGAGGAAGAACATTTCTTCAGTCGTAATGGCCTCAACATCACCCTTCGTAAGTATGATTCCGGAGCCGCATCACTGGACGGAGTGGTACTTGGGGAGGCGGATATCGCGGTTGGTGTTACCGAGTTCCCTCTCGTTCGGAAAGCATTCCAGGGGGAAAAAATCCGAACGATAGGCGTCATCGACAAGGGTTATTTTACCTATCTCATCGCGAGGAGGGATAGAGGAATCGAAGACGCATCTGATCTCAAAGGTAAACGAGTCGGAACGACGATTGGAACGATAGCGGAATTCCATCTCGGGAGATTTCTAACCTTGCACGGCATGTCGATGAACGACATTAGCCTCGTTGACGTTAAAACCCCGACAGAATGGGTGAATGCTGTCGCAGACGGAGACATCGATGCGATATCGACCGCCCAGCCGTATGCAGATGTCGCCAGGGACCGTTTGGGAGCTAACGCCGTGATATGGTCCGTGCAGAGCAGCCAGCCCCTGTTCGCATTAATAGCAACGAGCGATGCATGGATAACTGCTCACCCGGAACTCGCGATACGGTTCCTGAGATCCATCACGGAGGCTGAAGAATATCTCAAGATGCATCCTGCCGATTCACGATCCATTTTGCAGAAAAAATTGGACCTCAATGCCTCCTACCTGGACACGGTGTGGCAGCAGAACCAGTTCTCTCTCACCCTCGACCAGTCGCTCGTCCTCGCCATGGAGGACGAAGCTCGGTGGATGATCAAAAACAATCTCACTAATGCGACAATGGTGCCGGACTTCCAGAGGTATATCTACTCGGATGGCCTGGATGCTGTTAAACCCGGTTCGGTGAACATCATTCGGTGAATGGTCTATGAACAGATTTTCCGCCATCTCGATCCTTGCCCTGACAGGAACCGGAGCGTTTTTCTTCATCCTTCAGTTTATACGGTCGCTTGATCAGTCTCTGATTGTAGCCATGAACGATGAGGAAGATGGATGATTGTAAACCATAGAACGATGGAAAGATTCTACCGGATTTTTAAAGGACCATTTTAACCTTGGGACTACTGAAAGTGCGACCTGATGTGGTGAACATCTGGTGAAAACCCCTGTACGAAATCATCATATGCCCTAGAGTTCGGTATTTCGCTAGGATTTATATCTCCATGAAGGTCAAAGACATAATAACCGGCCATCGAATTCGAGATTATGGAATGAAGCGAGGAGGAGCATGAAAATCAGGACCCAGGTAGTTGCTGGTACGATCATCTTTGCGCTTCTTCTCCTCGTAGTATCGGGCCTCGTTGTCGCTACCAACCAGAAGGTGGAGAGGCTCATCGATCAGGAGACGATTGCCAACGAGATTGCCCTCGAAGTGGGAGAGCTCGGCTACCTCTCAAATGATTATATTCTCTACCGGGAACCTCAGCAGGAAGATCGGTGGAACGCGAAGTTCACCTCCATTACCGGTCACATCGAGAGTCTCTCTGTAGACACAACGGAGCAACAGGCAATCGTGGGGAACCTCAGGACGAACCTAGGTAACACCAAAGCGGTGTTCGATGACATCGTATCGAGTCCGCACCAGTCTGAAGGAACAGGATTCAGTTTTGTCCAGCTCTCCTGGAGCAGGATGGCCGTCCAGAACCAGGGGATGGTCTTTGATGCAGGAAGGCTTGCCAGCCTACTCCGCTTCCAGACAGATGGTCTCCGGGAGACGCGAACCCTGCTTATTTTTGCACTCGTGGGGGCCTTTGTCGCCTTCCTTCTCTCTAGTTATGTTCTGTTCTATCGGCGGACCCTGACATCCATCTCCAGACTTCAGGAAGGATCACGGATTATCGGTTCCGGGAACCTTGAATATGCGATAGAGCAGAAAGGTGACGACGAGATCAGCGAACTCGCCCGTTCGTTCAACCGGATGACCTCCGATTTGAGACAGGTCATCGCTACCAAATCAGACCTGGAGAAGGAGATCACCGGCCGTAAGGAGGCGGAAGAGCAGCTGGTACAGGCAAATGCACAGCTCAGGGAGAGCAAACAGAACCTGATACAGCAGAATGACGAACTCAACGAGCTCAACGAGGAACTCGTTGCGACACAGGAGGAGCTGCGCCAGAACGTAGAGGAACTTATCCAGGTCCAGCAGGACCTCCGAAAGAGCGAGGGAAACTACCGAAATCTGTTTGAAAGGATGACCGAAGGATTTGCGGTGCACGAGATCGTATGTGACGATCAGGGGGTTCCCAAAGATTACCGCTTCCTGGAGATCAACCCCGCTTTCGAACAGCTGACCGGGCTGAAACGGAACGATACCATCGGAAAGCTTGTCAGCGAAGTCCTGCCAGGAACAGAACAATTCTGGATCGACAGGTTGGGGGCGGTCGCCCTGACCGGGAGGCCGGATCATTTAGAGAATTATTCCGCGACACTGGGTAAGTACTACAGCGTGTTCGCCTATTCCCCGGTTCACCGCCAGTTTGTGGTCATGTTCAATGATATCACTGAACGCAAGCGGGCGGAAGAGGCGTTGAAAGAATACACAGAAAGCCTCAAACGGAGCAACGAGGACCTGGAAAGATTTGCATATATCGCCTCCCATGATCTTCAGGAACCCCTTCGGAACGTGGTTAGTTTCTCCCAGCTTCTCTCGCGACGGTATAAGGACAAGCTTAGCACCGATGCAGACGAGTATCTCGGTTACATCGTGGAGGGCGGTAAGAGGATGCAGATCCTGGTTCAGGATCTCCTGGAGTATTCAAGAGTCAATACCCGGGGACAGGCATTTATGCCGGTGGAGTGCGAGCCTATTGTGGAGAAGGTGACCCAGAATCTACAGTCTCAGATACAGGATAGCGATGCGGTGATCGTGACCGGACCCCTCCCCACCGTGCTTGCCGATCCTTCCCAGCTCTACCTAGTTTTCCAGAACCTGGTCGGAAACGCGATCAAATTCCACAGGGAGAGCACTCCGCCACGCATCCGTATTTCTGCCGAAAAAACCGGTAAGATGTGGAAGTTTGCAGTCAGGGACAACGGAATCGGAATCGACTCTGCCTACTACCAGCGGATTTTTGAGATCTTCCAGCGGTTGCATACCCGGGAAAAGTACCCGGGTACGGGAGTTGGACTTGCCATCGTGAAAAAGATCATCGAGCGCCATGGCGGCGAGATCTGGGTGGAGTCCGATACCGATAAAGGTTCGACGTTCTACTTCACCGTCCCCGCTCCGGCATAGTGGAGATAATCCACCAGATACACTTTTCTCCAGATAGATCGATCTTACGGATTCAAACAACCATAAAAAGGGGATAGAGACGGTCCAGTTTTCGGGAGTTTTAGACGGATCCCTCGAGGACGAAATGGACGACACAACCTTTCAGAGAATTGACAATCCCTTTTTCTAATTTCCATGGAGAAAATTCATCCATACTCTGTTCCTTTTAGTGTACAGGCGATACTTTAATGCTTTCACCCGGCATTATTATAACCCTTGGGAGTTGTTTCAATTAGAAATCATCGAGAAGATAAGAACGAGTTTGAAGTAGAAGGACTAAACGAAAGCACCCCGACCCTTCGTGTACGTCTGCCCAAACGAAGGAACCGTGAGCAGTTTGCGATGGCAGAGCTGATGATGGGTGCGAATCACATCCGTGTGCGGTGTGCTGACGGGGTTACCCGCATGGGAAGAATCAAGGGTAAGATCAAGAAACGGGTCTGGATCCGGGAGGGAGACACCTTGATCGTAACCCCCTGGAGCTTCCAGGACGATAAATGCGATATAATCTACCGCTACCTGCCCCCCCAGGTGGATTGGCTACGCAGAAACCGCTATCTGTAGAATATTCTTTCTTTTTCTTTACTCATTTTTGTTGGTTAGAGAGTCAACAAGAAGCGCTATTTGAGGGCGAGTCCCGCTTAATGGAGGCTTTCCCAGATGAAAAAACCAAATTCCAGGGCAATCAGGACGATAACCACCCATTCGAGGAAGTTGGAATGCTGGATCCGTACTTCAGCAGAAAGCATAGAATAGTTCTCCTGGAAAACTTCGATCTTCCGGCTCACGCTCTCGCTCCACTGGCGGCTACGCAGCACCTTGAGCGCCGTGGCATACACGCGTGCGTAGTATACGTCCTCCGTTACCTTGATCAGGTTGTCCACTTTTTCAATGACTTCTGAGATCTCGGCATAGGTTGCCATGAGATCGGTCATGATCGCCTTATACCGGCGCACCCGCCCCAAGCGCCACATCCGCTCGGCGTGTTCGATATCATCATACATCTTTTCCATCTGGTGGGTGAGCTCGCGATCATAGTAGCGTAGTTCAAAGACCTGCACATTAGAATACTCGATCAGATCGATGAGATCGGTGGGAGTTTCCGGGCCGCAGAGGAGTGCAGAATCCCAGGAAAGGATCGCAAGATCGGCCGTGGTGTAGCTGAGCGAGTTCCTGGTGATCTCTTCCCGCATCTGGGCGGAAAGGGAGACTCGTTCTCCGATGAGGAGCAGTACCGGATCGAACGATTCGTCCTTTTTATCGGACAGGTAGATGGTGTAATCCTCGTAAAACTCCGGCTCAATCGCGAAGTTTCTGATGTGCGGTTTCACCAGTTCGGTGAGGTGATTGAGATACCGAAGGAAATATTCGGTGAGACCTTTCTGTTCGGAGAAGAGGATCGCCGTCTCTTCCAGGACCTGGTAGTCGGCTTCCGCTTTTTCGCAGACAAGGCACAGGCTGATCACCCCAATGTCGTATATGCGGGCAAACACCTGGAAATCAAAGGATTTTCCATCCCGCTCGATCCGGAGTGGATCCAGACGGATCAAAAGCGGAGGCTCTTCGATGGCGATGGACTTAGGCTGGACCCGCTGGAAACGGGTGCGAGTGGTAACGAACCTCTGGGCGAGTTCGCGTTCCAGCCAAGTTAGATCAAGTTCTTTGCCAATATCATAAATCCGGTAAAACCGGACAGCGATCATGTGATTCTCCAAGGTCTTTAGGGATGACCGGAGAATAACCCTTACGGTACTTTTTTGAAGCAAATACAGGCTATTGAACGTTTTCCAAAGAGAGTGGTAACGGAAAAAAACAGAACCTTTCCGACACGTTCTGTCATCGTACAACATTCATCATCTTGTTCCGTCTTTTGTACTAGCATGCAGATGCGAATCGGAGGGCTCGAGTCCGCTTCTTCAGACGATCGATGGATCAGAATCACCAATCCAGCGACACGAGAAGAGGTGGACTGGGTGCCGGCCGGAACCGAGGAGGACGTACAGTGGGCCGTCGATACGGCAGAGACCGCCTTCGAAGGCTGGCGGGAGACTCCGGCCCGGGAGAGGGGAAAGATCCTGTTCCGCGCCGCAGGGTTGGTGCGGGAGATCCACTCCTCCCTTGCCCCCCTGCTCACGCGGGAGCAGGGAAAACCCCTCCGCGAAGCCATCGATGAACTTCGTGGTTTTGCCAATATTCTGGAGTTCTACGGGGGGATCTCGGCCTCGCTTCAGGGGGACTTCATATCCCTCGGGAAAAGCGGAGAATGTGTGGTGCATTACCAACCGCTGGGAGTGTGCGGGGCGATCATCCCCTGGAATATGCCCGCCATCGTGATGGGCTGGAAGATCGCACCGGCCCTGCTGGCGGGCAACACTATGGTGATGAAGCCCTCATCCACTGCCCCCCTTACGAGCCTTCATCTCGCCCGGTTACTGGAGGAGGCGGGCATCCCCTCAGGAGTGCTGAACGTGGTAACCGGGGGCGGGGAGGAGGTGGGTTCTCCTCTGGTACGGCATCCAAAAATCCAGAAACTATCCTTCACCGGAAGCACAGAGACGGGTGCCCAGGTGCTCGCCCTCTCCCGGGAGATTAAAAAAGAGATTGTCCTCGAACTGGGTGGATCGGACCCTATGATCGTCTGGAAGGACGCGGATCTCGAGGCGGCGGTGGCTGGTGCGGTCCGGGGGAGGTTCTACAATGCTGGACAGACCTGTAATGCGGTGAAGAGGCTCTATCTTCATGAAGAGATCGCAAGCCAGTTTCTCCAGGCGTTGGTCCCACGCATTCAAGCGTTGATTGTGGGAAACGGGCTCGATCCACAGGTGGAGATGGGACCTCTTCACACTGCCACAGGCCGCGAGAAGACGGTGCGGCAGGTGCAGCAGGTGATCGAGGGGGGGGAGGGAAAGATCCTTGTAGGCGGGGAAGTGCCTCAGGGAAGCGAATTTGAGCAGGGATTTTTCTACCAACCGACTCTAATCTCGGATGTTGCAGAGGATTCTTTGCTGTTCACCGAAGAGATGTTCGGTCCAGTGCTTCCCGTTCGCACGTTCTCAACCCTGGACGAGGTGATCGGCATGGCAAATCACAGCAAGTTTGGGTTGGGCGCCTCGATATGGACCCAGAATCTCACCATCGCGCGGTCCGTGTTTCGGCGCGTCGATGCAGGAGTTGTCTGGGTGAACCGGCACCTCACCGTACCTCCCGAGGTTCCTTTCGGAGGAGTCAAAGAGAGCGGGCTGGGGAGAGAAAACGGTGTACAGGCCATCCGGCACTATACCCGGACCAAGTCGTTCTTTGTGGCGGACTGAAAACAGACTTTCTAACTTACCGTATAGAGACCGCTTTTCCGTACTTGACGAATATCCCGTTGCGGATTTCTTCAAAAGCGGTGCGGAGCTCTTCCTCGGTATTCATTACGATTGGGCCGCTCCAAGCCACGGGCTCATCCAGCGGTTTTCCGGCCATGAGGAGGAATCGGGCTCCTTTGGGCCCGGCCTGAATGGTTACCTGATCCCCGTCGTTGTACAGAACCGCGTGCCGGGGGCCGATGAGTGAGTCTCGATCATGCGGATAATCACTTCCGCCCTGCATCTCGTATGTATGCGGCCCCCTCTTTTCATCAAAGTAGGCACTCCCTTCCACAGCGTAGGCAACAACCGTGGCGCCGACGGGGATACGGTGAGCGATCTCCACTTCAGGTGGTAGGGAGACATCGAGAAGCAGGGGGTTGGTCACGATATCCCGGACCGGTCCCCACACGTCTTTTATTTCACCCGCGATGACCCTGACCACTGCTCCGGATTCTTTGGTGATGCGGGGAATCTCCACCTCCTTTACTCCCCGATATCGGGGATTCATCATTTTGTCCGAGGCCGGCAGGTTTACCCAGAGCTGATATCCCTGCAGGAATCCCGATTCATCCCCTTTAGGCATCTCCTGGTGGATGATTCCGCTGCCAGCGGTCATCCACTGAACGTCGCCTTCCCCGATCGTTCCGACAGTGCCCAGGCTGTCCCGATGCTCCACCTTTCCATGAAGCACATAGGTGACCGTCTCTATGCCACGGTGGGGATGAAAAGGAAAGCCGGGGAGATATTCTTCGGGGTTACCGGACATAAATTCATCGAGCAGGAGAAAGGGGTCCAGCTCGGGGACGTGGGGAAGGCCAAAGGCCCGGTGTACCAGTACTCCGGCACCCTCCATAGTGGGACTACTTCTGAACACCTTATGGATGATTCTTACGGTCATAGGAATTCGCTGTTCCCTTAACCATTCTTTTCCTGTTAATGGTTTCGTTCGTTCGGAAAAAGCCAGTGATCGGACTCGACCAAACCTACCTCCAAGCCGCCACTGCTCCTGGCGATAATCGCTGCCTTACGCTGAATGAAGGGAAAAGGGGTGATGATCAGGAGGATGACTTCTTAAGGGCTACGCGGAACTTCTGCCGTTCCTCGTCGCCATCTACATACGCATGATAATCCGAAGAATACCCGGCGATATTGTCAAATGTCACTTCGCCTTCGATATTGGTGGTTTTGGTGTAGAACTTCGTTCCATTGGTTTGTTTGAGAATTACTCGGGCATTGGCCGCCGGTTTCCCATCCATCCGGCCGGAGACCCTAAGGGTGAGAGTGGGATTCAATGCCTCCACTTCATGTGCATGGTCTTCGTCTGACAGCTGCCCCGTTTTTGTAGGAGACCCGATGCTGGTTTTCATGGAAGGTCCCTGAACAGCCACCAGTACGTACACACCGATAAGGAAGGCGGCAACCCCCGCGACCCCGATGCCCAAAATCCCCATGGACACAGAGCCAGTGTGGTACAGGACATAGTCTGAGAGCCATACAAAGACCGTCATCCCTGCCCCTGCAGCAAGGATCACCAGTACAGCAGTGATGAAGAAAAGGCTTCCGAAGGCAATAAACAGGAGTGCAATCAGTGAGCCCAGGGCTACCACTCCCCGGGATCGCTTCCGCTCCGGTGCTTTCCTGCGAAAAATTCCCCGCAGCCCGAAAACGAAAAGATTGAGGAGGACGAGTCCTACTACGAAAATCAGAAAATAATCCAGCGAGAGGGAGGAGCCGGGCGGGACTGGATCTCCCTCCGCAGCCGATCCGACTCCCACTAGGAGCAAAAGAAAAAGAGCGAGATGTCCCCATTTTACAGTCATACTATATGAAAGAGCTGCCTTCCGGGATATCTATTTTGCGTTATCCTCTCACCGTTATAATCGGTCTATTAATTGCGTTCCGGAGATGACCCAATATTACCGGGAATTTCATTCCGAGGACGCCGGCAAGGAGACCTCTCATTTTTAATATTCGTTCTCCTACACATTCACCTACACTGGAGTGAGTTCCATGAGATGTGAGATCAAGTACCAGCCTTCCTATGCGATGCTTGTGGTGCACCTTTCACCAGGCGAAACGATCACGGCAGAAGCGGGTTCCATGACGTATATGAACCGGTTCATGGAAGTACACACTCGCATGCGGGAGAGAGGGATCCTGGGTAGTCTCGGCCTTTCTTTGATTGGCGGACAATCTTTTTTTGTAAATGATTTTACCGCGTCTGGAGGAGAAGGTGAGGCAGGATTTGTCGCCGCACCGGTGGGAGATATCCAGGAACTCGAAATCACTCCGGACGAAGGGATGATAATCCAGAAGGCCTCCTATATCGCTTCCACTCCGGGAGTAGAGCTGGACATTGAGTGGCAGGGATTCACCAAGGGTCTGTTCGGGCAGGGCATATTCATGATCAAGGTGGGCGGAAGCGGCATACTGTACATCAACACATTTGGCGCAATAGACCGGCACGAACTAGGACCGGGAGAGACCCTGACCGTGGACAACTTCCACCTGGTTGCATTCTCTGACACCTGCCAGTATTCGGTGCACAAATTTGGAGGCCTGAAAGAGACGATCCTAGGTGGCGAAGGACTCGTCACCGAGATCACCGGGCCGGGAAAGGTGTTCATCCAGACCAAGAATATCCGAGAATTCACCGCATGGATCTGGCAGCTGCTCGAGCCGCAGATCCGATCGAGATCGCGGTGAAAAGAGATTGCTTCCGCGATAAGCCCGGACATTACCCAATAAAGCCGACCGGTCAGATCGATCTGAAGGAGCAACGATGCATATTTTTTCTCCATATTGAAGAATGCGGGAAAAACCTTTTATAAAATACCGATACTCAGATGAAAGAGATAATATGCCGATCTCGAAAGACGAATTTGAAAAAGGCAGGACTTCCAGGACCATCACTTCGATGGTAGAGGAATTGCTCCAGAACAACCCGGACAAGGCATTTACCGTCGGGGAGATCATCGACGAGATATACGGGAAGCCCGCCAGTACCCCCATGATCATGCTCCAGTATGCGATCAATTTTCTCCCTATCAATGCCGGTCTGGATGCCCTGATCAACGAAGGCAAAGTCACCCGTAAAAGCATTCAGAAGGAAGGTAAGGTCGAGGATTACTACATCTGGAGATTCTGATCTAATTTTTTCTCTTTCTCGGTCGCCCTTTACATGCAGGGGTTGATAATGGAAAAAAGGGATTGCTATGAGTTTTTTTCTGAGGTTCCATGAAATCGCCTGCAACGGCAATAGTAAGAATTTTGGAAATGGCACCCTGCATTGCCGAACCATACGAGATTGAGGATGGCCACATGAGCATCGTAATCGCGTTTATCGGAAAAAGAGGATCGGTCGTCGCCGGTGATATGAGGGAGATCATTCTCCAAGGAAATTCACCGGAATCAGACCAGTTCGAAGAAGAACTGTACTCCGGGCGAATCGTCTCGGATGAAGCGATGCTGGGACGGGCACGTGAGCTTGGCGTGCAGCTGGGCATCCGGGATACGAAAAAGAAAGTCCGGGAGAGGGAGGATGTTCTGATTGGGGAGATATCCGATTTTGAACGGGGAATCCTCCGCAAGCGCAGGTTGTATATCACCACCGGACGGTTCGTACTTGTCGAAGTGGAAGGGCATAAAATTACTCTCCTCCAGCAGGGTGAAGCAAGCAGATTTGTGGTGCTGGGTAATGAGATCACCCAGCAGATCGCACAGGATTGCATCACCAGGCGCTGGAAAGGAGGCGGCTTTGCTGAGGCGATTCTGCTCATCCACGAGATCATGAAGACAATATCCCGCAGGACCGCATCGGTGAGTAAGGAATATACGCTGGTCCGGACCATTGCCACGGTAGATATCGACACCCTCATCGAACAGGACCGGAAGGCCGCCCGGTGATTTTTTTCAATGGCAGCTTGTGAAAGTACCGGTATGGCTATCCATCTTCCTAGACTACTCGGTATCCTTTTTCCACAAGAAATCGAATGATCCTTTCCTCCACCCTGGCACCGCTAGATTGAACAGCCCCTCTCCCCCTCCCCGGGCACGGCTTAGGGCGAGGTCGTCGGTGTGCAGATGAGGTGCCGGTTACGTATCCCACCGTCTGCCTTCGTCAGAGAGAAACACCGGTAGGCCTTGCACTGGTCGGGGCTGGTCGCATGAATGGTGCAGACAAACTGCCCATCTGAGGACAAAGAAAACGGCAGCCGTAAAGGGGGTGGATACAGAACTGCAGGCGTATACGAAAGGCTGGTCTCCCATCGATCAAGAGGTAGTCCTCCATATACATGCAGCACGTACCGCACTGGCGCAGAGAAATGGCATACTGGATCTGTGCTTGGGGAATACTTTTTGAATGCACCCCGCGACCGCAGGTTCCGCACTGAGAGATACCTTTTTCTAAATGGAAGTATCCTACAGCGAACGAGACTTGGTGAAAATCAATGATCAAACCATTGCCGGTTGAGAAGTACAGAAATGTGTACGACACGGAGAGGGTAGGGTGTCCCAGCACGGACAAATTGAAACCCACAGATGAAATTATTGGGCAGGAACGGGCTCAGAAAGCCCTGCACTTCGGGCTCGATATCCAAGAAAAGGGCTTCAATATCTACGTGGCCGGGGTTCCGGGAACGGGGAGAAAGACCGCGGTCAGGAAATTCCTTGACGAGCTGGCCCGCACCAAACCCCAAGCGAGTGACTGGATATATGTGAACAATTTCAACAACCAGTATGAACCCATCGCGATCGAACTCCCTTCCGGGAAAGGTACTGAGTTCAAACACGATATGTCCGCTTTCATAGACGAAGCGAGACGAGCTCTTCCCAAAGCCTTTGAGAGCGAGGATTACGTTTCCAAAAGACAGGGGGCTCTGGAGACCATCGAGAAAGAGAAAGCGAAGATCATCCAGCAGATCAACGAGAGTGCCGAAAAACAGGGATTTGTCATTCAGATGGGCCCGACCGGGCTGGTGATAATTCCGGTAGTGA
The DNA here is from genome assembly GCA_028678905.1 of Methanomicrobiales archaeon. Classification (GTDB taxonomy): domain Archaea; phylum Halobacteriota; class Methanomicrobia; order Methanomicrobiales; family JACTUA01; genus JAJRCM01. The sequence continues at coordinate 12,882 of JAJRCO010000106.1, read as the reverse complement.
ACGGACAGCCTCTTTCCGAAGAGGCCTTTACTGCTTTATCAGAGCAGGAGCGGGAAGAGATCCAAGATAGGCGAAAGAAACTTGATTCCGATCTGCGCAACGCCTTTCGCAGGTTAAGGGAGTTGGACGGGAAGGAGGCAGAGTCGATCAAGAATCTGAACCGTGATGTCTCCCTGTACGCGATCGGGCATCTGGTCGCCGGCCTGAAGGAAAAATACCGTGGTAATGAGGAGGTGGAATCTTATCTCGACGCAGTTCAGGAAGATATCGTGAACAATCTGGGGATCTTTCTGGGTCTGGCCCAGCAACAACCGCAACAGGAACAGATCCCTCCCCAACTCCAGCAATGGTTCATGCGCGACGTGGTATTCAGGAAATATGACGTGAACGTGGTAGTTGACAACGGTGGTCCAGACGGTGCGCCGGTGATATTTGAACAGACCCCAACCTACCAGAATCTGTTTGGGAAAGTGGAAAAAGAGGTCCAGTTCGGGGTGATGACCACGGACTTCACGATGATACGTTCCGGGTCGATCCATAAAGCGAACGGTGGCTATCTGGTAGTACCGGTGGAAGACCTGCTGAGGTATCCCTTCGCCTATGACGGACTGAAGACCGCCCTAAAGACGGAGGAGGTGGCCATCGAGGAACCCGGTGAGCGACTGGGTTTTATTTCGGCAAGGGGCCTGAAGCCCAAACCAATACCCCTCAGCACTAAGGTGGTCATCATCGGGACACCTCAACTGAACCAACTACTCTATATGTATGATACGGATTTCTCCGAGCTCTTCAAAGTGAAAGCCGATTTCGACACCACCATGGACCGCGATGAAAAGAATGCAGAGAAATATTCCCTGTTCATCTGCACGCTGTGCGATCGATTCAAACTAAAGCACCTGGACAACACCGCGGTAGCCAAGGTAGTGGAATACGGGTCCCGACTGGCCGCAGACCAGGAGAAGCTTTCCACCCGGTTTGCGGTGATTTCCGACCTGATCAAAGAGGCCAATTTCTACTCCATCCAGGAAAAATCGGAATATACCACCGCAAAACACATCAACCAGGCAATTGAGGCAAAGATTTACCGATCCAACTTAATCCAGAAAAAGATCCAGGAGTTTATTGAGAGAGGAATCTATATCATCGACACAACGGGTGCAAAGCCTGGCCAGATCAACGGTCTCTCGGTGATGCAGCTCGGGGACTTCGCATTTGGCAGACCATCTCGGGTCACCGCGAGTATCGGGGTCGGACGTGAGGGGGTCATCGATATCGAGCGGGAGGCCAACATGGGTGGACCTATCCACACCAAGGGAGTTCTGATCCTCTCCGGGTACCTCATCAACAAATACGCTGAGGATAAGCCCCTTACCCTCACCACCAAGCTGGTGTTCGAGCAGAGTTACGGGGGGGTGGATGGGGACAGTGCTTCGAGCACAGAGTTGTATGCTATCCTCTCTGCGCTGTCCGGGCTACCCATCAAACAATCGTTTGCCATCACCGGATCGGTAGACCAGAAAGGAGAGGTCCAGGCGATCGGGGGAGTCAACGAAAAGCTGGAGGGATTCTTCGAGGTGTGCAAGGCGAAGGGACTGACCGGGGAGCAGGGTGCGCTGATCCCGGCAAGCAATGTCCAGAACCTGATGTTGAAGGAAGAGATTCTCGAGGCGGCAAAAAACGGGAAATTCACCATTTACCCGGTGAAATCAATCGACGAAGGAATCGAGATCCTAACTGATGTACCGGCCGGAGAGAGACAGAAGGATGGTGGCTTCCCGGAAGGGACCGTAAACTATCTGGTCAATAAGCGCCTGCAGGAGATCGCGGCCAAGGTAAAGGAATTCCAGGTACCCGAAAGATAGTCAGAGATTGCCGATTGTATTGCTTAATTCCCTCCTCTCTTTTTATTATTCTTTGGCTTACGATTTGTTCTAGACAGTAAGGGTTTGTCACACTGTGATCCTTAAGTGATCCGGATACCGGGATTACCTTTTTATAGTAGTTTAATAAAGGGACTGCAACCGGCCAGCTCAAACCTTCATCGGTTTAGTGGCTTCTGTATTGCTATAGATGAAAACGGTTCTGATGAGGCCGAGGTGAGCAGAATGAGAATGAGGTTGATAGTATGTATGGTCCTCCTGGCGGCCATTGCAATACCTGGAATGGTAGCTGCAGTGGACTGGCCGCTGGTGGCCTACGACCCGTCGTACTCGCGAAACAGCCCGCAGACGGATATCGGAAAATCCAATGTTGCGAATCTCAAAATAGCGTGGATCTTTAACACGAATTATCCGGTCGAGGATCCACCTTTGATTATCGGTAATACGGCATACATCCAGAACAATGCCGTTCAGGTATTTGCCATTGATCTGGCGACCGGGCTCAACAAATGGAAGTACGATCCAAACGTAACTTACACGGGTGGTCTCCTTCCCAGGGCTACCTCCTCTCACGGAATGACCTACAACAATGGGGTTATCTACGCTCCTACCGGCTCGAACGGCACGATTGTCGCCCTGAATGCGCAGACCGGGGCAAAGATCTGGGAGACAGAGCGGATCGACGTAGGCCCTGCATACCGGGAGAGCGCTCCACCCATCTTCTGGAACAACATCATCGTCGCGGGGTCCGCCTTGGGCGATGAACCGCCATTCGGAGTCGCTCAGAAAGGCACGGTGACGGGCGTAGATATGGCGACCGGTCAGAAACTCTGGCAGACCCAGCTCTGTGTGGGCGACTGGGTGACCACCAGTCCAAACGCCTCCCAGAATGGTGGTTGCACCAGCTGGACCGGGGGAGCCATTGACACAAGCATCGGGGTCGTATATCTGCCCATCGGTAACCCTTCACCAGACTTCATACCCGCAACCCGAACGCCAGGACCAAACAAATATTCCAACCATGTGGTTGCGGTGAACATCACAGACGGAAAGATCCTCTGGGCAACCCCGTTCATCGAGCAGGGAACCTCACTACCCAATGTAACCGCGTTACCTGATGGGCATGACTGGGATTGCTCCTGGGGAACGAATCTGGTGACGGTGAACTTGGGTCAGGGGCCAAAGAAGGTGGTTATCGGTCATGACAAACGTGGTGACGTGATGGCCATGGACGCGGCCACCGGGGCACCTCTGTGGAATGTGATTTTAACTCAGCTGAGGAATCCCAATCAGAACCCCGCACCCAATGGAACCGATGTGGTCATGCCCGGACCCGGAGCCGGGATAGAGGCCTTTACCGCAACGGATGGAAAGAATGTCTATGTGGCCGCGACAAACACCGCATGCAGGTATTATGACCGGCAGCCCACCGTCCTTAACGGGACTGGACTGCTCTCTGAGGGTGGATGCGTTCCTGTTTTCGATGCATTCCCCAACGGCTATGCGAACGGATCGATTAGTGCAGTTGACCTGAAAACGGGAAATATCGTCTGGCAAACCAAGACCGATCACGGCACCTTCGTATCACCCCTTGTTACAAACGGCCTCGTATTCTCCGGGCAGCTTACTGATCAGGGTAAACCCTTTACCTACAGCGACTTCGGCGGGCCTGTATTTACCCCTCTGCTCTCCTCGGGAATGCTGATGGCACTCGACGCAGATACGGGTCAGGTACTCTGGCAATACAATGTCGGTGCACAAATTGGCATTGGTGGGCCCTCCATCGGGAATGGATACCTTCTGGTGCCGACAGGGGGGATCCAGGAGAACAATAATGGCGGGTATGTGGTGGCATTTACGGTAGGTTCTACCCCACCCCCCACCACCTCAACGGTGACCATCACGACAACTCCCACGACACCTCTACCTGTAGTACTGGTATTCGTAGGACTCATTGTAGCCGTGTTTATCCTACTGGCGAGAAGACACTAACCCTTTTTTTATCTTACGCGGTATTCTGACTGCCGGATAGGGTTCACTATCTTGACTCTCCTCCGGAGTCTCAAGCAAAATCCGAACCTGAAAAACAGCTCCGGAAGAACGATTGACCGCTTTAATTACTTCGTTGTACTATATCGTGAATATGGTCCCATCATTCAAGCGGAGGGGATCTGATCTGACTGGTGATTGCTGGAGTGGTCGTGCCTGAATGGACCTTGAAAGGGAAAAGTGATCCAGCATTATGGTTTCGATCTTCTCATATTGCCCATCGATGGTATGGGGATATTTTTCTTCCTCCTGTAATCACTGCGGATCAATATATAAAGTGTCCCCCTAGGCACACGCAACTGCGCCTATATGTATTGCCCTAGATTTTCTGGGTTCACTCGGAGAAATATATTTATAATCAGAAGGATGTATGTCGCTCATTCGGGGGAGTCCTCGAACGAGGAGATAGAATATGGTACTCTCTGACGAAGAGATCAAGAAAATGGTGGTGGAGGAACTGTACTGGGATGACCGGATCGACGCCTCGAAAATCATGGTTAAAGTAGATAAGGGGAAGGCGGTTCTCACCGGCAGTGTTCCCAGTTACATGGCTAGAGACAATGCGGAGAGGGCGGTCTCGCGGGTCCGTGGGGTGACAGAGGTGGATAACAATCTGACGGTACTGTACGCGGGATTTCCCAACGATGAGGAGACTCGGTTTTCCATTCAGAATCTAATCACCGCAAATCCAGGACTTCGCAAGGAGGATATCCGTGTAGCGGTAGGCGGAGGTATCGTGACCCTTGAGGGATCAGTCACCTCGTACTGGAAGAAGACCCAGGCACGCAGGGTTGCCTGTGGTGCAGACGGTGTTCTTGACGTCATCAACAAACTCACCGTAGTTCCGACCGAGAAAGTCTCAGACCGGGCTATCGCCGAAGATGTGATCGCCGCCATCGAACGCAATGTCTACGCAGATATCAAAAATATCAATGTCGAAGTCCGGAACGGGGTGGTCATCCTAACCGGTTCGGTCCCTTCCCTGGCCTCATTCGATACCGCACAGGATGCAGCGGAATTCACCCGTGGCGTGTTGAACGTGATAAACGATCTGGTAATCCGGAAAGGACCGGTCAAATCGGAAGCCGTCTGCTGAGTCTTTTTTCCCTGAATTCCCGTTTTTCGCTCGATCCAAAAAGTCTGGTTAATCCCGAAAATTATCGGTATCCATACGATTATCCGGGTCTGATTCTCTTTAGTTTCATGCTTGCAGAGGGCCTGAGAAGTAAAATCGATGAATTTATACGAGTTCATGGGTAACGTCTGCTATGCGTCTGACCGGAACGGACGATATTGGTTATTTGATGAAGAAGATTTCCAGCTCGGAGCTGGATTACGGAGAATCCTGGGAGACAGAGCTATCCATCTTCATCCAGAAACATCCTGAACTCTCTCATTCCATCACCCTCTAGACAGGACACCGCTCGCCACATTATATCGTTTAGGGGACTCTTTCTAGTCATTCTTCACGGGTATTTCTCCGGGTTTCAATGATGCCTGATCGATGAATACAGGGTATTCTCTCACCGTTGTTCCTTCCAGGATGATATCAGCGATGGATTGGCCAAGAACACGTAGTATGGCGACCTTCTTGGAAGGCGGAGTGGTCGAATATCCCGGCAATCCACTGAGATCTTCGATGTTCTGCAACGCATGGCGGGCATTTTCCTGTTCCGTTCGTAGAAACTGATGCGCTCGCTGCAGAATGAATTCCGAATTCCTTGCGGACTGGATCTTTGGCCGGCCCGCTGAACAATTTCTCCGATCTGATATGCATTCGTCGATCGTTGGATTCACATCCATCGTATTCAGCAGCAACAATTCAGAACCGGGTGTTCCAGAATACGTACCCCTCATTCCACTCTTGAGATCGACGATATCATCCGCCATCTGCATGCTCCGCCCAAGGTACGTGCCGTATCTTCGCCATGTATCGCGGAGGGATTGCTGCTGAATTCCTTCAGTGGAAGGCCTTTTACTCCCACTGATACCTCCGTCAGCGGCCAGGAATCCCCATTCCGATGCCAATCCGAATAGACGTCCGGTTTTCAGCGTGATGATAGACGCATACACATCAAATGCGGGCAGGGCACGAATGGTGCACATCTCCTGGAGAGCACCGAAAGTCATCTGTCGCTGGACCTCCGCAAGCATGCGCACATATTCGCCTGAAAGGGGGGCGACCACTGTATACGGGAGGGAGAGGATCCCGATCGATTCCAGCAGGGCAGTCTTGGTCCCCTGGGCAAGATGGAGTGTCTCCAGGCCACGGCGCTCCATATCTTCGTCGATGATGTCATCGACAATCAGGGAAGCAGCATGTGCAAGCTCGAGGGCGCATGCAAGTTCCAGTGCTTGAGGGCCAGTTCGTTCTGGTTCACTTGCAAGCACCTCGTGGATGAGCAGGAGAACGCCCGCCCGGAGGCGTTTCCCCCGAAGAAGTACGGGAAGAAGTTGATCGTCAAACTGTTCTATCTCTACGATCTCCCTGATGCGATCGTTCACCCGAGGGCGAATCTTCTGCAGATAGGCGATAAAATTGTTTGGGTCGGTGGTATCCGCTAATGCCGGAAAGACGACAGAAGAATCTGCATTCATGCGCCTCTTTCCCTCCCCGGTTTCCCGGCCAACCAAGAAAAGATCCACTTTGCACCTAGCTGGAATCCAAAACGGTGAGCATGGTTGCGCATCACCAGGAGATCGCGCATGCCAATCCGGCCATCGTGTGCGATCATCCGGTCGATCACCTCCCGTTCCTTTGCCATCCAGGAGAATTCAGACAGGACACGTTCTGGGTACCGATTCGGGGTTCCTTCCGCCAGATATTCCGCGAACAGGGCCGCACACTGAATCGAAGGCACGATCCCATCCCCTACCAAGGGTGAGACCGTGCCGATGGACTCTCCCACTCCCCATACATTTCTCCAGTGGATCGGCGCCATGCGGTTCGGGGTTCCTACCCGCACTTTTCCCTGACACTGGCAGACCACCGTATCATCCGGGTGCATCAGGCCGGTACGACGGAGCGATGGCGCCAGCTCCTCAACAAGACTACCGACTCCGATGTGGAAGTGGTTGTGGTCCAGCGGAAAAGACCAGGCATACCCGATTTTGATAAAACGGATGGAGGGTAGCGGATCATCGGATTGAGGGGAATCCCTCCGCACCCGGTACTGGAGTGTGGAGGTAATCAGATCGTCCTGTGCCGGAGGAAGAAGCGCCCGGGCGGCGCCGGTGCAATCCACTACCAGATCGTATGCGTCCGCATCCACGGGATCAAACCGTACTGGTGCGGTCCCCTTCATGTCTTTGAGCAGCTGGGGCTTATGGATCATCCCGAGATCGCACCCAGTCGGAAATCCATCGAAATCCACAGATGAGAACTCCCGCAGGATATAACGATCGGCGTCCATCCGGAGAAGATTCATCATCATGCGGAAGTCCGGGACATGGGTCATCCAGGCACAAGGATGAATCCCGCAGGCCTGATTCTCCCGGATGCTGTATAAATCCACCCGGAGTTCGTCGTTATACTGTCCGAGCGTAATCAGGCGATACAGGGACGAACCCGCCACCCCGGCCCCAACGATCGCCATGTCCAAGGTCATGTGCCCTCCTGCACGAGTATCGCTGGAGCGATACCCACTGATTTTCGTCTCGATGCAGGAATACCGGGTTCACTCGTCATGGTTCTCGGATAATGAGATCGTGTCGTCCCTTCCACCTCTGTCCGGGCATTTATCTTGCCTGTGCGTACGCTACTCAACCTGACATCCCCGCCAGCACGAGAACCAGTATTCCCATTCCATTACAGACAGAGAGATACATCTGCCGCACCAGAATATCTCGCATGGAGCAACTCGCGCTGTGCCAGGCATCGAGGGTGATCGAGGATAGAGCGGGAATCATCTGTGGAGTCTGGTGCGCCCTTTTGCCAACATACTCATGAAGGTAGCCCTCGTGGTTTCCCCAGTATCCCATCCACAGAGCATCCATACGGAAGCCAAGGATGGTCATTGCACCCAGCAACAAGACCGGAAGGACAAGAGTCAGCGGCCCTAGAGCCAGCACAGCAAAGAGGCCCAGAACCCCTGCACCCAGCAGGGGATAGATGGTGCACCACTGAATTCCCGGGTGTTTGACTATGGTGGAAATTTTTCCCCCCAGAAAGTCAGACTGCATATCCATAGCAAAGTAAGAGATGTGCACGACAGCCGCCATGAAGGCCTGGATCACTCCGAACACCAGGGCGATAACAGCGATGGTTCCGGTCGCCACATAGGATATGCCGACCACCATGGCGATATTGACGGGAAACGCGATCAGTAACTCCGGAAAAGGGCGGTAGGATAGTTTAAACGGGGGCATATTGTACACCCACACGGATAGGAACCCGATCGCTCCGAAGAAAAGGGCAAGGGGTCGGAACCAGATAATGAATGTGGCCACCGCGGCGATGATTAGAAGAAGTCCCCGGGACAGCCGGTGGAGGTCACGCTCCGTCGCCAGTCCCGAGATCAGTACCTTTCGCCTTCCGGTGCCGTCGATATTGGCCTGCACATCCACCGGATAATCGACCAGGTCATTGATCGGATGCGCCACATACTGAAGGGCTACTGATACAAAAATGGCCAGGAGAGTCAGAGGCCAGTTGATTGTCCGGAAGCCACTGGCTATAATGAGGGCAGAAGCTATCCCCAGCAGCGAGGCGTTTCCTGACCACGACATGAGGGGTAGGAATCGTGCCAGATCATACAGGGCCCTAACTTTCATTTCCAACCCTCCCGATTGCTGGTACTGCTTAAGCCAAACCCCTGTTCCGGGGTTTTAGAGGCAGAGATCTGAGTAGGACGTGATCAATCGGATGTCTGACCCATGGTGGAGGCAGTATTAATATTTTGTTGAGACCACCTCCTCAATGCAAGAAAACCTAATATGTAATTCACTTGCTACCAGGCAGAGATATGCCTCACAGTTACGCGGAGTGGAAAAGTCCTGTTCGTCCTTCATCCGATCTCAGCCTGAATTAAAATGAGCGAGAAAAATAATAAGCAAGAATCACCATGGGTCTCATACAAATGGAGTACAACTATGGAAAAATTCCAGGAATCACTGCAGAAAATGCAAAAGATGAGCGATGCCGAACAGAAAAAGATGTTAGAGCAGCTGAAAGGGATGTGCCTCTGTCCCGGCTGTCCGACTTACAACGCATGCATGAAGGAGAAGACCGAGAGACTTTTCTGTGTGCTGGGAAAGAGCGCCTGCATCGTATCCATGAAGGCTTGCCTCTGCCCCGGCTGTCCGGTCACGTCAAAGATGGGCCTGACCATGACCTTCTACTGTGCCGAAGGGTCTGAGGCCCAGCGAAGAGAAAGATGATGACTCCAGAAAAATCTTTTCTAAAAAATCTCTCTATCTGATGGCGAAAATCACTCAAAGATCGCATTAAAACGAGAGTAAGAAGATGAAAAGGAATCCAATATTGGTCTTTCCGGCTCGATCAAGTATCTCGATACTGATGATGATCACGGTTATATCTTAATTCTGGCGAGATCGTTCTCAGGTCAGAGGCAGGAGATGTCCTGCTCGGGAATACTTTCTTGCTCCATGCCTGTCCCAATGAGGGTGATGCTTCGTAATGACAGAGGATGGATCTCGGTACACAGCTCGTTAAATCGCTGGAAAGCCTGTTGAAACTCTACCGTTTCCCTCCATGCCTGCAGAGATTCCAGATCCTCCCAGGGACCCCAAGTCACGAATCTTCGCGAGTCCTTAATATCCTGGAGCAGACGTCCGTATACTACGCCCCGCCGATACTGCTGTGTCCAGCGGGCAAATCTTTCCCAAGTCTGGATGAATTCATTCTCCTTACCTTCCTTTACCATCCATACGGCATAGGAGTATACCGTTATCGCAGGCGTATCCATTAGTAGACAACCCCGTAACCGAAATGAAATCCCTTCTCTATCCGCGGCTATTTATTGCTATCGTTGGGGAACACCACAGGATCACATTATTCATTTAAGATACGATCGCTATGCTCATGCAGCGAGTATACAGCATGCGGAATCAGCGGGCACTCAATTATCGGAATACACCCTAGGATACAATCATGGAGACACGCGCGTGAGCGAGAAGGAAACTAACAACAGAATCAGGGCTCTGCTTCGACTCCACCCGAAAGGACTTACTATCTCAAAGATTGCCTCCTGTCTAAAGGTTAACAGAAACTCGATCGCAAAATATCTGGAGGTACTTCAGGCATCTGAGGCGGTGGAGAGCCGGTTATTGGTACTGCAAAAGTGTTCTGCCTCGCTCACCGCGTCCCATTATCCGCACTCCTTAGTATCTCCACCGATATGGTCTGCACCCTTGACGGTGAGAGCCGCATCCTCTATGCAAACGAACCGTTCCTGGAATTTTTCGGGTGTTCCAGAATGAAGACGTGACTGGAAGAAAGATGGATGAATTATCCTCTTTGGTCCCCAGTACGTCATTTTTTTCGGCGTTCCTTTCCGAGTTCTTGCAGGAAAAAGAAGTGAACAAAGAGGTGTCCGTCCAGAAGGGGAAAGATTTTCAACACTTCAGAATGAAAGGAATTCCCACCACCTTCGAGGATGGCTTTAAAGGTACAAAAATCCTTATGGAGGACGTGACGAACGAGCGAATGCAGCTTACCAATCTTGAATTCCTGGCCAGGACTTCCGCTGCACTTGCCGATATGGAGGAGGACGATAATATCTATCAATATATCGCTGATAGGATCGCTGATCTCGCTCCTGAGAGTATCATCGCGATCTCATCAGTCGATTCTAGTACCGGAACTCTTGTGTGTGAAGCATTGGCCGATGATTACCTATATAAAGGTCTAACCATGGGTTTGGGTTCACCAATAATCGGTGATTCCTTCAACTTAGGTAGAACTCCCGAATCATTGTTATATCTTGCCAAAGAGGTTCTTGAAGAAGGCCCCCAGAGGCTTTACATTCAGACGGTAAAGAAATTCCCGGAAGTAGTCTGCGACGAGCTTCAAGAACGTTGTCTCTCGGAAGGAATTACCATATAGGCTGTGTCTGCCGTGGTGGTCTTTTTGGTCTCTAAACATCCGGATGAAGCAGGGGGTTGAATTGCATAACAGAAAAACCATCGAAGTGTTTGTACGACAGGCTGGGTCGCTCTTCAGATACCGCACATGAGAGAAAAGCTGCGAAGATAGCCGAACAACGCATCTTGCTCTGGAAGATCTGGTGTGGATCCCAAAGACCATACTGACCGAAGAATCACACCTAGCGACTATCGAGAAGGGAGATGAACACGAAAAGCCCGTTGTACAGAAAGTCCGTTTGTATTTTCAGTGGTCTGGCCTCATCATTAAGAACGATTCCTAAAATCGAAAAGCGCGTCACCGGTAAACAGAAAAAAATAATTTCAAAAAGGAATCGAGCTCTTAAGGAGAATCCCGTTCGCCCAGTAGCTCTTTGTATCTCCTGCGGGAAGGATGTCACAGACAGACGGTTTGTCATATGCTATCAAATCAACCCTTGTTATCGTCGCCCTATCCAGCATATCACCAACCATGAGCATGCCAATGGTACGGTTATCCGTGGTAGGATGACCGGGCGACACATTCACTTCGCGCCCATCACTGAGTTGTAGGCGGATAACTCGGTGATCCGACGGGACTGCGGAACAGGACGCAGAGAGAATCGGAAGTGGTCGTCTATCTCCCTGGGTGTCCAGAGTCCAGACCATCATACCTTCCCGCAGCTCATCGACCGGGATGGGTCCGCGGGGAGTATCGATCACAGTGTTCTCGTCCAGGCATATCGGGCAGGTGAGGATCACGTTCTCTGAACGTTGTTCAAGAATTGTGCCGTCGCTATGGATACTACCGGTGACCCTGCGCCCGGAATCGCCTTCAATGCCGAGCTGCATGGTGTATTCGTAAGAAGATTCTCCGGCGAGTGAAAGTGGGATGGCCCGCAATTTCTTGTACTCGCGGTATATGGTGAGCTTGACCTCATCAGAGTATGGTGGGTTTAATCCCTTCCTGTCAGTGATAGCAGTGAACTCATCAGTGTTGTTCTGGATGATTGGGAAATATTCCAGCGCCTTTTCCAGTTCATCACCGCGCGATATCGGGTAGTAATCGGGGTCGCAGAAGAAGAATTCACTCTCTCCGTAGTGATCTAAGAGCAGGTACTTGAGCTGCGGTAACGTATATGTCTGCACCGGACCCGGAGGAGCCAGGCACCCTGAGGATATCGCCAAAGAAAGGATGAAAAGGACAGGAAAGAGTTTCAGCTCCATCGACCCAATCCTTGCATATTTCTCCCATATATTCCTTTTTCCGGAGAGTGAGTCAAGGACTTTTCAGACTGGTAATTGGTAAGATCCGTACATACGTTTCTGTGCCCTCCCCTTTCTAAATGAAGACTGGATGGCAGGACTTCATCCCCTTTCGGAAGGTCACGAATCATAATCCCCCACAACGAACACCTTGAACACTTAGACAGAATCCCTACTCCAACCTATAATGCTCATCGCCCCGTTACCAGCGACCCGGGTGGTCTGAAAGACGGCATTCCTGAGAGTTCATGATGCTGTACAGGTAGAAAGAGAGTCGATAAACACGGAATCCTTAATTCGTGATGCTATTATAAGATGTAGTAGAATATTCAGGATTCGAAAAAAATAGCCTTCCCGGCATGGTTTGATAAGAAGGAAAGTAATAGCAGCGAGGTGTGGTTCCCAGGGACTCGCGTACCTTAGTACAGCACACTACGCGGACGGGCTTAACTTCTGGGTTCGGAATGGGTCCAGGTGTTTCCCCGCCGCTATGGCCGCTATGAACCAGAGCCAGGATCCGGACGCGAACCGAAGACTCTGCAACCCTCATATCAATTCCGAGTGAGTCCCGGGGAAAGGAATATATGGTGGCCAGTGAAAACCC
>JAJRCO010000206.1 GCA_028678905.1 Methanomicrobiales archaeon | reverse complement strand
GCAGTCGATCTGTGCAGGGATTACGGCCTCGTTCCGGTGGTGGATTTCATCCTGGGACTTCCGATGGAGGAGGAGGAAGATCAGGAACAATCGCTCCACCTTATCCGGGAGATTGTCCGTGATGGTCGTGTCCGGGTCCACCGCTTCATTCCACTTCCTGGCACTCCCCTGGCGCGATTCCCTCCCCGCAGCCTGATTTCCGGGGCGGAAAAACTTCTGGGGAGGCTCGCTTTACAGGGGGCGGTGTCCGGTTCATGGTGCGGCGGAGATACTCTTTTGTAGACTCCCGATAGATGTGGTATCCATGATGAGTGTACTTCTCATCGCGGACCTCCATGGCCAGGCGGGCCATCTTGACTCATTTTTGAGCCATGAACCCGATCTGGTCATCATTTCCGGGGATATCACCCATTTCGGACCCACCGAAAGTGCGCTGGATATTCTCTCTCAGATCGATGTCCCCTGTTTTGTGGTCCCCGGCAATTGCGACCCACGCGAGATCCTGGACGTACTGGAAGAATCGAACGCGGTATCTCTGCATGGATCAGCGCTCACGGTTGGAAGACTCTCTATTGCCGGCATTGGGGGGTCAAACCCCACCCCTTCACACTGCCCCTTTGAACTCCCAGAGACGGAGATCGATGCGATCCTCACCCGGGCTATCGAAGCCATGGACCGCAGTATGTATCACGTCCTGGTAGCCCATGCGCCACCCAAGGGTGCCCTGGACATGGTCAATGGCATGCACGTGGGAAGCGAGAGCATCCGGAAGCACCTCAAGAATTTCGATCTGGTCTGCTGTGCCCACATTCATGAACAGCGGGGAGTCGCCCAGATCGATGGAGTGACCATTGTCAATCCGGGACAGGCCTCGGAGGGACAGTACGCACTTATCCGCTTTAATGAGGATGAGAAGGATATCCAGGTTGACCTGAAGTCTCTCTGAGCCGAAGGAGTTCCAGATACGAAAGCGGGATATGCTCCCCTTCGATCCCCAGCTTTTTTTTCATTGCAGCAATCGCCTCCTCAGGATCAACTTGGGGTATCTTCAGTTCGATCTCCACATAGGTACCCAGGCCCTTCACTTCGTCCAGGCTGATCTCGATCCCGACCCGTTCATATCGTTCCCTTTTTTTTTCCACGGTGTAGACCGGAGAATAACCCAGCCGCTGGAGGATCTTTTCCAGATCCTCTCCCGGGTTCACTCGGACGTTTATCTCTTCCCGGGCTTTTAATCCGTGGGTGGCGAGCTTGGGCCCTTTATAGGTGAGAATAGTAATTCCATCCCCGTACCGCACCCGAAGAGCCTCATCGGTTTCTCCAAAATCACGATATGAAGAGGCATAGTACACATCGCGCTGGTACTCCACTCCGCTGCAGGGGATGCGTAGTTCCCAGAGATGATTTCTTACGTGTTCGAAGGAAGTGACCTGGAATTTTGCCTCTATCTCCAGAGAATTCTCTGGCGCATCCATGTCATCACTGTTGGAGATACCCCTATATCAAAGGAAACGACATGAAATAGAAACATCCATCAGACAGTCCCGGAGATGATTTGCCAACCTTACCCGGGAAAAAATACCTTACGGGCCTGAACAGGAGAAGTCGCTTCCCGCTACTCCTGTGATTCCAGTACGCGTACAATGAATTGACTGAATTCGAACCGATCCTGGTCTGCTTTTGGTAAAATATAAATCCCTTTCTCTCCACGTACTATAGAAAGGTGTATCAGATGCCCATTGAAAAGGGAGATTTTATCAAATTACACTATACCGGTGAGATCGACGGAAATATTTTTGATACCACCGATGCAGAAACGGCAAAGAATGCGGGAATTCACAACGAGAACGCCGCCTATGGGCCGGTGATCATCCACGTAGGGAGTGGCCATGTGGTTGCAGGTCTCGATGAGGCACTGGCTGGAAAGGAACCGGGAGAAGAATTTGAGATCGATGTTTCCCCGGAGAAGGCGTTCGGCGCTCACGATGAGACCCTAGTTGAATCGGTTCCCGTGACCAAGTTCAAAGAGAATCCGGAGATCGGTGAACGGGTCCAGCTGGAGGGCAGAGAAGGGATGGTGGTCAACAAGATCGGGCGGCGGGTCCTGGTGGACTTCAATCACCCTCTTGCCGGGAAGACCGCTCATTACAAAGCCAACATTCTGGAGAAAGTGGATAGCGTCGAAGAACAGGTGCAGGGACTAATCAAGCTCTATTCACAGAGGGAAATGGATGTCACGTATGTGGATGGAGTCCTATCCATCACGCTTCCCGCAGGAATCCAGTATGACCGGCGCTGGCTCCTGTGGCGGGGTCGGATCATCAGCGACATCTTCGCGACCATTCCCCCGGTCCAGGAGATCACCCTTCTCGAGAATTTCAAACGGCCGGAGAAAAAGGAAGAAGAGAGCCCCTCGCCCTGAATGGAGGGACACCTCGTCCCTTGTTTCAACAACGATCCATTCTCTTTTCTATCGGCAATCTAATCCAGACTCCAGTGACCGGACCTGCACGGCACGCACACGTAAATTTTCCTGGGGGTATCCTGGATTCTCCACTCATCAACCGGGAAAGGCATTCCAACCCCCCTTTGCCGCCTCAATGGGAAGACATTCTGTGGAACGGAAGGAAGATCTTCCAAGAGAGAATGCCCGTATGGTTGAGAAAGACGACCGCTACCGGATATCCTGTATCGTGGTACGGGACAGGTGATATCGCAGCAAAGCCGCTATTCCACCCAGTGATTCCAGCTGCATGCCTGGTTCGAATGAAGTACTGAGGATCCGGATCTGCGCCCGGATCTTCTCGGCCTGCTCCAGGATTGTGGTAACCTGAGGGTCGTGAAGCATGCTGTCCGCGACCATTATCTGATCTGCAGCCCCGCAGGCGACTGCTTCCTCAACCTCCCGCACTCCGTAGGCGATCGGTTCACCTTTGGAGATACGGGTGAGGAACTCTTCCATCACCCGGACCTCTCGCTGGAGCTGCAGATCCCCCACCAGCTGTTCAAGTACGCCCTGCCCAATCACCTCCTGCACTCCACCCCGCCCGGTTCCACGGGTCTCTACCACCAGTACCCGATCCCGCAGATCTGGTGTCTTCTCTTTCAGAAACCGAATGAAATCATCCTTGACAAATCCGGGACCGGCCAGCACGATGTGGCCGGTGATAAGCGCGAGGCGGGAGAGGATAGTCTCGAACAGCACCTTTTTTCCTTCTGTTCCCGCGCCTTTTCCACTCCCGATGGTGATAGTCTCCACCCATTCCGGACCAAACTGGCGCAGGCGGAAGA
Organism: Methanomicrobiales archaeon; assembly: GCA_028678905.1. Lineage (GTDB taxonomy): Archaea > Halobacteriota > Methanomicrobia > Methanomicrobiales > JACTUA01 > JAJRCM01. The sequence continues at coordinate 5,204 of JAJRCO010000206.1, read as the reverse complement.
TCTGCCCTTCGCCCTCCTCCAGCGTGAGAATATGGATCGCACCGAACGTAGTGGACCGTTCTGCCCGCTCCAGGCGTTCTCGATCGAGGCGGGACCACTGCTTTATTACCGATATCTCGGTACCCGCATCGATGTTGAAGGTGTGATGGGCACCCATATCCGGTCCGTGCTCAATTTTTCCGCCGATTCGCAGACGGTTTGTGTAGGGATGAAAGGAGACTTTTTCCACCCGGATCCCAATGCGCACAGGGCGCTTTTCGGCTTTCTCCGGGCGCAATTTATCCTGGGGGGTGTCTGCAGTGCGCAGGGTGGTCGCAAAAACCAGATCACCCGGGGAGATTAGATGCTCCAGGTGCCACAGATCGTCCGGCACCTCCGGGAACAGGCGTATCTCGCCGTACCCTCTCTTCAATTCTCCCTGTTCGGCCTTCATTACGTTTCCTCGATATCCGAGCCTCCCGGAGGCACAAACGCCGCCACGCTCTCTGTGGTGATGATGCGGGCGATGCCTGCGACTCCCAGGCTCTGCGCTTTCTCTTTCAGCAACCGGACCACTTTCTTCGCGATGTCGTTTGGTTCGAACTGCCCAGGGTGCAAGCCGACCCATATGCGGGCGTGCTTCTGAATCGTTGAAGGAGGGCCCCCAATCACCTTCACCATCGGCTCCACCTGGAGGCCTATGGCGACCCGAAGGGGGACATCGTGGAAGTGGATTCGTTCTCCCCGTACCACGAACGATCCACGGCTAATATATTCTCCGGAAGGCGGCGTTTTGCTCACCTGCTCCGGCGCCGCAGCGTAGGCGTCTCCTGAGAACCGGCCGCTCCTCCAGGCCCCGGAATAAGAAACCGCAGCCTGTGCCGCCTCTTCAGGATGAAGGGTCACTCCTTTCACCACCATGACGCTTGCTCCGTGTGATTCGGCGTGCAGGAAGGTGTCTCCTCCCTCCAGATACTTCTTTACCAGTTCTTCGTTCTGGCTTGCGTCCTTTCCGCCGACCACAAGCACGTCGTCGCTTGTATAGAACCACCGGAAGCGGTGATACCAGCGGGGTTTGGCACTTCCCGGCCTTTTTCCACCTGTTGCTTTCTCCACAACGGGCTTTTCCAGGGCAGAAAGGGCCCCTTCCCTTTTCTTCTTCAGTTTCTTGATCTGATCATAGTAGCGGACTGCGTTGGTCTCCACCGAATCGGCAACAAATACTTTTACCCGCTCACCCAGATCGATCTCCACCGCTGCCTCCTCCGGGTACACCTGCACGATCCGGCGGGCGGCCCCGGTTGCGGCTTCATGGAGGCGGTGGGCGATCTCCTGCCAGGAATGCCGAGTGCGGGCATCCTGCAGAGAGTGGAGTATCTCTTCCACCAGCAGGTAGTTGGCGTAGAGGGCATCGATCTTACGCTGAATCCGGTCGATCTTTTCTTCAAAACCGGCGACCGCTCGCATCTGCCGGGATCGGATGGATTCCTGACGGGTCACCCGGGCCTTTTGCTCTTCCTTCGCAGGTTCTTCCCGTGGGTAGTATGCGTCGAGTGCCTGGTGATACGAGTCAAAGGTCCGCAGGGGCACTTCTGCGTCCAAGATGATCGGCCAGCACCCGCTGGCTGTGATCACCGGGATGGATTCGGCCGTGATTCGGTGGAGAAGAGCATGTAGGGTCCGGTAGATGCTTTCTGCTTCGGCTTCCGGTGCCGGCAGGTGCTTGTCGACCCCCGCCATGCGGCAGACCTCCTCGGCATACATTCCACCCAGCCGGCAGTCCACCGCAAGTGCCTTCACCAGGTCTTTTGTGGTATTTTCCAAGAGAGCGGAGAACTCCTCCGGTCCAAAATCCGTACAGTCCCGCCCTGTTCGCACGTAAGATGCATCTTTGATCACATCGCGGTCGCGGAAGCGGTGGTGCCAGAGAGGCATGATGATGGTCCCGTCCTCGCGGCAGAGAATGACGTTTCCTTCGTCAAAAAGTTCGATAATCAGCCGGTATATCTGCTCCCTTTTCCCGATATCGAAATAAAATATCCGTTCTATCCCGTACTGGCCGATAGAGAGCACTTTACCACCTTCGAGGTATTTGCGCAGGAGCATGGCAAATCCAGTCGGGTTTTTCGGTGCCGCGGGAAGGGTCCCCACCAAGTGTGCCCGTCTCCCCGCCTCGATGAGAAAGAGATTTTTTTCCTGTTCTCCTCCCAGGCGGATACCGATCGTCTTCTCGCCAAACTGGTACACTTTACCGATCCAGAGCGGGAGGCATTCCTTCAGCTCCTCCACCATCGCCAGGACATCAATTCCGCTCATGCCTGGAAGAGTTGCCATAAATAAATTAGATATGGAAAGCGCACCAAAAATAGGTGACTGATGCCCCCATGAGCGAGGATACAAAAAAACCGGCCAGGGAACCTGTAGACATCCCCAAGAAACAAAAGACACGGGCAGACAAGCAGCAGGACCACATGGACCGCATCAAAAGAACCCTCACTGCCTCCTTCCTGGGCATCGCCGCCGGAGTAATCGCCTTCTTCCTGCAGGACGACCCGACCACCGGTTTTCTCCTAGTGCTCATCGCGATCATCATACAGAGATATCTTTTCATTCCTCTCCGCAGGGGCAGGGAACCGCTGGGAGCCAAGGACTGGATCTACCAGGGTTTCATGACCGTCTCCTTCTGGTTCATCACCTGGACCATCCTTCTCACCACCTCTGCCCCTCTCCCCTGATCAGGTACAATTCATGCGCATCGCTGTTATTCACCGGAAACGCTGCCATTCTAAAAAATGCGGACTGGAATGCATCCAATACTGTCCACGCGTTCGTTCAGGTGACGAAACGGTCGTCATCGACGAAAAAGGCATTGCCGTCATTTCGGAGGAACTCTGCGTCGGATGTGGTATCTGCGTAAAAAAATGCCCCTTCGAAGCGATCGACGTGATAAGCCTTCCCGAACAGCTGCAGTACCCCACCCACCGTTACGGGGCAAACGGATTTGTGCTGTACGGGCTGCCGGTGCCGGTGGAAGGAAAGGTGAGTGGTATTCTGGGTGCCAATGGAATCGGGAAAAGCACCTGTATCCAGATTCTTTCCGGGTCTCTGCTGCCCAATCTCGGTGATTTCACCCATCAGGCCAACTGGAAGGATATCATCAAACGATACGTAGGAACCGAGCTGTTTGAATACCTGCAGCGGGTAGCTGACGGAAAAATCAGGGTCGCGGTGAAGCCCCAGTATATCGATTATATTCCGAAAATGTTCTCTGGAAGCGTGGCCAGCCTGCTCAGGAAGACCGATGAACGGGGAAAACTCGATGCATACGTCGAAGGACTCTCCTTAGGTCCGCTCCTCGATCGTCCTATCGATACGCTTTCCGGCGGTGAACTGCAGCGGCTGGCTATCGCGGCGTGTCTTGCCCGAGCAGCTGATTTCTATTTCCTTGACGAGATCACCCCATTTCTGGATATTTACCAGCGGATGCGGGCTGCCTACCTTATCCGCGACCTTGCACAGAACCGGCCGGTGGTGATCGTGGAGCACGATCTCGCCATCCTGGATATGCTTGCCGACACCGTGCACATCGCCTACGGGCAGCCTGCGGTTTTCGGGGTGATCACCCAGCCCAAGGGTGCCCGGGTGGGCATCAACGAATATCTCAGCGGGTACCTCACCGAGGAGAACGTCCGGTTCCGTGATTACCCGGTGATTTTCGAACGACGCCTCCACGGTGGTGAGGAGGTACGCAACGAACTGCTCTCCATCCCTCCTATGACCAAACAATATCCCGGTTTCACCCTCTCCGTAAGAGGTGGAGAGATCCGGGCCGGAGAAGTGCTGGGGGTGGTGGGGCCCAACGGCATCGGTAAGACCACCTTTGCCCGCCTCCTGGCAGGGGAGGAGAATCCGGAAGAAGGAAAGATGGAGCAGGAGGTTCGTATCTCTTACAAACCGCAGTACCTGAAGGCGGTGGGAGAAGATACCGTGGAGATGGCACTGCGCAGCGTAACCACCCGGTTTGACGGTGCCCATTACCAGAACGAGATCCTGGAACCGCTAGGGCTGCGGACTATTCTGTCCTCCAGCGTCTCATCGTTATCCGGAGGCGAACTGCAGCGGGTAGGTATCGCCCTATGCCTCTCGCGGGATGCCGACCTCTATATTCTCGATGAGCCCAGCGCCCACCTTGATGTGGAGCAGCGGGTGAAGCTGCCGCGGGTGATCAAGAACCATGCGGAGCTGAAAGGGGCAGGTGTCCTGGTGATCGATCACGACATCTACGCTATCGATATGATCAGCGAACGCCTGATCGTGTTCGAAGGAGAACCCGGTGTATACGGAGAGGCACACGGACCGTTCCCCATGCATGAGGGGATGAATCGATTTCTCCGGGAGCTGGGGGTCACTTTCCGGCGCGATAAAAGTGGAAGGCCGCGTATCAACAAACCAGGCTCTTTCCTGGACCGGGACCAGAAGTCCAATGGCGAATACTATTATGCCGTCGAAGAATAACCGATCTTCCTTCTGGCCAGAATAGTTCCCGTCTCGCTCATCGCCTCCTGGATTATTTGACGGATGAGGGCTAGATGATTCAGTACATCCCGCGGGAGCTGGTTTCTTTCCATAATACCGAGCAACTTGAGGGTCAGGATGGCCTCTCTCATGGTGAACAGGGCGTCTTCCAGAGAACGATATACTCCTGCGGTATCGCCTTTTTGCAGAGCGATCGCAGCCCCTACCGTGATCTGATCCAGTTGCTGAGAGGCATGGCGGAGATGAATGGTATTCACCTGATATTCCTGTAATTCAAACACGATAGCGTCGATCCCCCGTGATACCGGCATGGAGGGAGTAGGCAGAGGGAAGACTCTGGTGACCGGTGCACCCGTCGTTCCGGAATCCAAGGGGATGGAGAGCATATCGGTGCACGATACTACGATGCCCGGTTCTATATATTCATACCACGGTGATGGTTCCAGGCAGGAACAAAAAAGGAAGACCGTTGAGCTGTCTGGTTAGGTCCGGGGCCGGAGATCCGAATGAACTTTCGCTCTCTCAGTGCGAAGAATCGAGACTGGGTAAAGAGTACTGATCCCAAAAGCCTAGTTATCAGAAAAGGCCCCCCTCACCAGAATTTCTTCTCTATCGGAAAGAGGTGCTTGACAGATATTTTTACCGGATCTCGTTTCCCTTCATATACAAATTTCAGGATACGAGATTCT
>JAJRCO010000354.1 GCA_028678905.1 Methanomicrobiales archaeon | reverse complement strand
CTTCCCCAACTTCATGAGGGTCTTGCCTTTCCAGTAGAGGGCATCCGGCGCCTTGCTATTGTTGGCGGGAAATCTCTCGAGGACCATGTCGAACGCCTTGAGAGCGTTGTCGTAATCGCCTTGCGTGAAATAAATGTTGCCGATCCAAAACTGCGCCGCTGGCGCCAATGTGCCGTCGGGGTAATACTTCACATACTCATTGAACTCCTGCAGGGCGAGGTCGAACTTTCCTCCGAGCCGGTCGCGGTTTGCGTTTGTGTACAGCATGTCGCCGGAGGGAGGGGCGCTCGCTGTAGGGCCCCCAGCAGTGCCTCCGGAGGTCGGGGGCGGCGCGGCGGGTGCCTGCATCGTACGCACGGCGTTGCTCAAATCCTTCATCTGCTGCTCGAGGTTTCCGAGCCGAGCGGTCACATCGGCCATGGAATTCTGCACCTGCTGGAATGCGGTGGCCATCTCGTCGATCTTCGTGCCCACGCTGGCTACCGGCCCCACGACCTCTTTACCCTGCTGGCGCATTTGCTCCTGGATGCCGCCCTGCAACCCCGCGATGGCGTTGTTGGCTTTATTCGCGGCATCGACGGACTGCTGCACTGTCATGGTGAGCGCCGTCATCTTGGTATCAAACGCGCTCTGGAGCGTCCGAACCTGGTCCTGCAACTGCGCGACATCGCGTTGCAGTTCGACGATCTCCTTGCTTGCCGCCGAACAAACGACCGGGAATGCATATAGTACGGCCAGAATCAGCCGGCGAAGTTTCATGCAGGCCTCCTAATATGAGGGTAGGACACCCGCCCGGCGCTGTCCATTGTGAGGAACAGCCAGGCGAGTGTCCTGTGGTGTCTTACGCTACTGCCCCGCGGAGAAGTGCGCGCGGCGGTTGCGCTGCCAGCACTCTTCGTTGGACTCGGTGCAGACCGGCCGCTCCTTGCCGTAGCTGATGGTCTTCAGCTTGTCGGCGGGAACACCGAGCTGCACCAGGAAGTCCTTCGCCGAAGTAGCGCGCCGATCGCCCAGCCCGAGGTTGTACTCGGCTGAACCGCGCTCGTCGCAGTGCCCTTCCACCGTGATGACGGCGTTGGGGAACTCCTGCAGGATGGACTTCAAGGCGTCGGCGTCTTTGGTGAGAG
>JAJRCO010000397.1 GCA_028678905.1 Methanomicrobiales archaeon | reverse complement strand
GGAGCTATTTCTGCAGATCCCGATACGATGGAGAAGTCCACCTTTCCTCCTACCGGCACTCCGAAAGTCACACTCTCTGTATGCACGGTATCTCCATCCTGATTCTGGTAATAGAGAACCATGTCCAAAGGATAGACCTGATCTCCCTCTGCGGTGGAAGAAATAGAAACCTTGAATCGTGCGGTAAGTTCGGCTCCCTGGGAGAGGGACTCCAAATACATGCTGCTGTCCGTAGGCATTACCGGACTGTTACCATTTCGGGCGATGCGCAGGACCCCCTGGGCGGCATCTTCATTACCGACATTCTTTATCGTAATGATGAGGTAGCCTTCCGTACCCACGTTCAGATGGTCAGTCTCCACCTTTTCCATCGCTAGGCGAGCGGCCGACTTGACATGGATCGGAAGAATGAGCGTTTTCTGTTCGGTCTTGTAGAAGTACCGCAGATTATCCTGTCCTTCTGATTCGGCAGCATACAGGTAAGTGTATTCTACCTGTAAGGAGAGGTTGTACAAACCTGCAGGGGCGTCGGATGATATCTTCACCTCGAAGGGCACTGTTTTACTGGCACCCCCGGCGAGGTCGCCAATCATCTGGGGGTCGGATTTAACAGTCACTGAGGCGTCACCGGCAGCAAGTCCAATCTTTACGAGTTTTGCCGTATTGGGCAGGTCGTCACGGGACACTAGATCGTTGCGGACTATCTTCATATCGATGAGTCCCCGGTTTTCTACGACCACCGCCATCGGGACGGTGGTGCCGGTGGAAAATTCATTCGATCCAGATAGGGCAGCGGTCAGATCGGGACCCCCCGATAGATACATAGTACCCGCACTTACAGGTGGGGGCAAAATCGCGACGAGCAAGACAAAAGCCAGCAGAGGCCACAGACGAAGCAGGGGATGTAATCCTGCACCTTTACCATTCGATTGTTCGGTAAACATGGTGATCTCCTGATGTCCAGAGAGATAAAATTTAATATTATTTATAGTTTACGTTTATTTATCATACACACCTATTATATACAATAACAATAAAAGGATATTAGAATAGGAATTGGAGTCCATGGTTTCAGCGAAAGAACTGAACACCGATTTTGATCTGATAAAAAAAATACTCCGCCAGAATCCGCGCGGAATGACAGTCACAGAGGTCGCGCGGACTGTCAACCGGACCAAGAATACCGTGGGAAGGTACCTGGATATTCTTCATGCCTCCGGTCAGGTGGAGATGCGCACTTTTGGCATGGCTAAGGTATTCACGCTTTCTCAGAGAATTCCGCTCTCCCAGGTATTCAGCCACGCCGAAGAGAGAGTGATGATCCTAGATAAAGATCTGCGCATCCTGCAGATCAACCAGCCTTTTCTTCAATTCATCGGTAAGACCAAGGAAGAGGTGCTAGGGAAGAATCTACTCTATCTACCGGTCGCAGACCCCGGAATTCAGGACCTCTTTTCCTACCTCATTGAGTCGCTGGAAAAACCCGGATTAAACGATGTGGTCCCGATCCATGTCAGAGAGGACTTTTTCTTCAGGATAAAAACCATCCCCATCGTTTTCGAGGATGGAGGTATTGGTTATACGGTGATCCTGATAGATGTGACCGAAGTGAAACGGGCGATGTCTGCACTCACCGAGAGCGAAAGGAAATACCGTGAACTGGTGGAGCATGCAAACTCGATCATCTTGAAAATGGACACCGAGGGGAACATCACCTTTTTCAATGAATTTGCGGAACGCTTTTTTGGTTTTTCCAAACAGGAGATTCTCGGGAAGAATGTGGTGGGTACGATCGTGCCTGCTGCAGAGTCCTCGGGCCGGGATCTGATAGAGCTGATCCACCGTATCTGCACCTCCACCGAACAGTACCAGAATAATGAGAACGAAAACATCACCCGGGATGGGCGCAGAGTATGGATTCGCTGGACCAACAGTCCTATCAGGGACGAAAAGGGAGATCCGGTTGGTGCTCTTTCTGTGGGCAACGATATCAGCGAAAGAAAACAGATGGAAGAAGAACTGAGAAAAGAACGGGATTTTATCAACACCACTCTGCACGTTCTCGATGCACTGGTCATTGTCTTGGATAGGAATGGACGGGTCATACGGTTCAATCACGCATGTGAAAATCTGACCGGTTATATCGAAGAAGAGGTTACTGGGAAACCACTGGATATGTTCCTGTTTCCTGAGGAGACCTCCGGTGTCAAATCGGTCTTCGCAGCTCTTCTCTCAGGAAAATCACCTCAGAAGTACCGGAATCATTGGAGGGGACGGGATGGTTCGCCCAAACTTATTGAGTGGTCCAATTCTGTTCTTACAGATCCGAAAGGATCTGTCACCTACGTCATTGGGACAGGAATCGATCTCACCAGGTTTGAGATTCGGGATGCGCGATGAACCTCCCTGACAAGTTGTATTGTTAGGCTTTCTTGCAGTGCATAATAGTTGCCCTGATAACATTCGAGAGCACCTTCAGTTCGGCACCACCTCAGATGATGTGAGCGGAATCAAGCCCACACTTTCACCCTTCGCGGCAAATCCCTATTATATACGTCTCCGTTCTGTTTTAGTGTAGAGAAAATGACCGTCACGCAAGAGTGTATGGAGGGACCTAATGCCTTCCCCGGGGAGAGATACGAAGTGCTCACTCCGGTGTTGGGATTTGCTGCGGAATCTTTTATTCTATATTGGACGTGGAAACGCTTGGCCATGTTCGTGCTCAGCCTGAGATCTGGCCGCGTCCCGACACCGGGGGAGTGGCAGGCTCTGCACCGTGAGATTCCCTCACTCTCCCCTGCAAAAAAGATCTGGCTGTACCGCCAGTTAAAATCCAATTTTTCACCAGAAGCAATGAAATATTTGTTTGAGGGTTGGAAACCTCCCTCTTCGCCGGTAGATCTGGACTTCTGGCTGTAAGATGGTTTTTTTTTGAATGCCTTTTAGGACACGGTGTATGCCATACCAAGATAGTACATCCCAAACAGGATGAGGAATGT
>JAJRCO010000132.1 GCA_028678905.1 Methanomicrobiales archaeon | reverse complement strand
CGCGCGCTGGATGACCTCAAGAACGAGAGGGATGCTGCAGGGATCAGCACTTACGAGAGAATTGTCGGGCGGCACGTCCCCGCGGTTGGGCTGGCCCAGCTGCAGTACCTGACCGAGGAGTGGTCCCCTTACAACTTCGAGGAGGACGGGAACGTCACTGGTATATCTGTCGACATCCTGGATACGGTCTTCCAGGACATCGGGGTTAACCGTTCCCGCAGGGATGTCCGCATTGTTCCGCTGGCAGAGGGCTTCCAGGAGGCACAGAACACCAGTACGGTCCTCTTTTCCATCGTTCGCTCGCCGGAAAGGGAGCCCCTGTACAAGTGGGCGGGACCGTTCACCCGTGGAAGCTTCGTTGTCTTTGCCCCGAAAAGCCGGAACATCACCATAGCCTCTCCGGAAGATCTGAATCACTACCGAATCGGCACTGTACGGGGCACCATTGAAAACACCCTCCTCGCCGATCGGGGAGTGAACGCATCGCAAATCATCAACGGCCCGATGCCCGAGGACCTTCTCCGGATGCTGGAGGAGGGGCGGATCGACCTCTGGGCGACCGGGGATCTCGCCGGGCGGCACCAGATGATGAAAACGGCGGCAGACCCGAATGCTTTTGAGATTGCCTTTACCCTGAGCGAGAACGACTTCTACTACATCTTCAGCAAAGATGTCCCGGATACCCTGGTCAGTGCCTTCCAGCAGTCTCTCGATAATGTGCGCAAGCAGAGGGATCCTCAGGGAGTCAGTGAATACGAACGGATCATGTACCGCTATCTGGGGGTCGGTTGCGCCCGGCAAACGTTTACCGATGAAGCGGTGATGGAGCTTGTGAATACCACTGCGGCTGCGATTGAGAAGAATGCTCCCGATACAATCCAGCGGATCAACGCGGGCGAAGCCCCGTACAAGAACCCGGAGCATCCGGATCTCTATGTGTTCGTCTTTGACGCCAATGTGACTCTGTTGGCCCACGCGGACAATATCCTCAGAGTTGGTATCAATTACCAGGGTAAGACCGATGTGGCAGGTAAACCATTCCGTGACGAGATTGTTGCCGGAGCGAAAGAGAACGGTACCGGGTGGACGGAATATGTGTACAGCAACCCGGTGCAGGCTGGGCTGTACCATAAGACCAGTTTCTACCGGTTAACCAGGGGGAGTGATGGAAACCCCTATGTGGTGGGTGCAGGGAACTACAAGCGCTGTTAAGAGTGAAGGGGACCACATCGTATCTCCTTTTTCCGTTCCTCTGTAGTATACGCTATCCTTAAAAAGACATAGGGGAATAGACAGGACCATGATATCTCATCCTCTCCACCCCCCGGAAATACTCACTTCCCAGTCCGTAATCATCGTGGATACGTCTGTGATCAAGGAGGGAAAGTTCGGGGATCTCAAGACCGCAATGAAGGCACTAGTCGAGTTTACTCACGAGACTGAGCCCCGAATAATCTCTACCAGGTCCACGTTAACGAGGATGAAACCCGGGTGACGGTCATTCAGGTTCATCCGGATTCCGCATCGGCGGAATTCCATATGAACGTGGCCGGCCTGAGAGTTTTTTCGGTTCCTCGAATTACTCCAGATGCTGGAAATGACGTGTATGGCAAGCCTGGTGGCTATCTCCTGGAGAAGCTGCAACGCAAAGCCCCGCCTGCTGGGACTGGCGAAGGTAGTAGTGTATCCACCCTTTGCGGGATTTACACGTTCTGTAGAGACGATTCGCCTCAGAAGGTACACGTACGACCGTGAAAAAATAATTAATGAAGGTGTATAAGACCGGTGCATCACCCGTTCGTACGCACTCTCTCTTATCGAAGTGCAAAATTACTACCGCAAGTCTGGTTAGGAATGGAAAATGAGAAGAATGGTAAGGGTAAAATTATTTCTCAACCTTCGCCAGTTCTTCGCTCAGGTTCTGGGAGAGATCCACGTCAGTAAAGGGGCCACTGGTCGGCAGGAGCATGTCAAACTCCGGAGTGATGTCGTATTCTACCGTCATATGTGCCGGCACCGTGAGATCGAGGACGTGCCCACCGGTGCGAAGGTCATCACTGAGGAAGTGCAGGTGGTAACCGGCCACGTTCAGGCCGGTAAAGAAGTGGGGAGTGTAGAAACCGACCACGGTGCCGGTGGCATTGGTATATGTATAGACCTTCTGGCTCTTCGCCGCCTCCGTGAGGGTGGAATAGGGCTTTTCCTGAGCCGGTATCGCCCGCACTTTCACGACCGGAAAGGTTCCTATGATCCGCACCGCGTAGACCATATTCCGGGTGGGCAGCCGGCCCTCCATGGTGGAGGAAAACGTAGTGAAGTTCATAGAGGTATCCGTAGTGATCGCCAGATCGCGGTCGAAGTAGGTCACCGTTGCTAGGGGGGTGGTGAGGTCATCTGTGGTACGATAGACGTTACCATCCGCCTTTGCCTGATAGACGATCCCGTCAAGCACGATCATCTCTCCTTCCAGGGCATCGAAGGTGCCGATCCCGAAATCGCCATGATGTTTCAGGTCTCCGACCGGCTGGATCCCGTCAAAGACACCCTGCATCAGCGCATCGATGGTCGAGACCTGGTACATCGTATCCCGGTCATCTGTTGTTGCGGTTTTAAGAGATCCCGCATACAGCGACGCGGAGAAAAAGACCAGCGCGAAGGCGAGTCCGATGCCCAGAATAAATTTCGACCTGTCCATAAACATAGGTTATTTTGGGAGGGGAAAAAAGGTGGGAAAGATCGCCCTCATTACTCTACGATTTTACTGCCTGAATATAAAGGCCTGAAAATCCGCCAGGATGATCGGGATCAACAATCTGCTCGATCTGCTGGAGATTGAATCCTGCCTCCGTAATGAGGGGAGCGAGCGACCGGCGCGTATAAAGCCTTGTACCAGGGGTTTTATTGTTCTGTATACCTGGTAATTCCGCAATACACCCCGTATTTTATCCACAAAACGTAGCCCGTCCATCGTAGGGATGGCGAGGAT
>JAJRCO010000310.1 GCA_028678905.1 Methanomicrobiales archaeon | reverse complement strand
GCCGCTGGTCGCGCCCTGCGCGAACTCGCGTAGCACCTGTCCAGAACGGAGAACCATCCGATGCCGACCGAGAAGCACGGCGATTACATCGAAATCTGGTGGGAATACGAACCGGCGTTCTATGCGATCCGGGGTTGGGTGACGCTGGACGAGGCCAGGGAATCCATCAAGGGCCACGAATCCGCGCCTAGTTTCTTTGATGGCCTGTTCATGGTCCACGGCTACCTCGCACGGCTCCAGACCGGCTTTGCAAGGTCTGAGGGGCTGGCCTCAGAAATCAGAGCCTACGCCACCCCAGGGAAGGGCCGATTCAGGGCCACCCTCTTTGTCGATCCATTGCACGAACTGGCCAAGGCCGGAACGCTGATCCCGAAACCCCTTCCGCCCAACGCTGAAATCTGGCTTGCGGGCTGATGTCCATCTGGAGGAACCATGGCGAGAGACACCAAGCCCCTGTTTGGACGGCTGGAGCGCGAGGCGTACCGTCAACTGGTTGCCGAGCGTGATGAACTCCGCGTCCAAATTAGCGCGGCGCTCAACGAGTGTGTGCGCTACCAAACCGAGCGAGACATAGCCACCGCTCATGCTTTAGCACTGGAAGAGATGATCCGCTCTATGCACAGTTATTCAAAAACAGCCTTGGACACCCTCCAAACTCACCCCTTCCCCACGCCGAACTATCAGGTCTACCGACCTCTTGAGGGTGCATTGACTGAGATCCTTGCCATCACCCATCCAAAAGATCGACGCCCATGATCTACGCGCTCGTCGCTCTCTCAATTCTCCTCGCCATCTCCGCCGGGGTCATTTGGTTGCTGTTAACCACCAAACCCAGGTTGCCGTGGTGATCTTGTCCATTGGGGGACACATGAAGGCATCTGAAGAACTTCGTCTGTTGGGGCAGGGACCATGGGAATCCATCACCCCCAAGGTTGAACTACTGGAAGCCCGTGTCGCGGAGCTAGAGCATGACTATGCGGTGATGACCGGCGCACGGGATGAACTGCTCGAAACGATCAATGCCCTCAACGAAGAAAACTCACAGCTTGCCCATCGGCTGTGGTGCCTCGAAAACCCCGCCTGAATCTCTTGTCCATCCTTTGAAGGAGGAGTCCATGCCAAACATGAGCTACTGCCGTTTCCACAACACTCTTGCCGACCTCCGCGAGTGCGTCGAGCACATGGACGATGAATTGAGCCCAGCGGAAGCCAATGATAAGGAAAGGCTCATCAAACTCTGTTGCGAGATCGCCGAGAATTATGGCGAAGTTCACGCTGACTGCTAACGAATGTCCAGATGCGGGAGGCATCGTGAGCCCAAAGCCAACCCCTAACCCGTGCCCCAAGTGTCAGGGATCGGTGCTGGTCTATGTCAGCGCAGGCGGGTCCCGTTACGAGTGTTCCGCCT
>JAJRCO010000114.1 GCA_028678905.1 Methanomicrobiales archaeon | reverse complement strand
CGCTGTGCGGTACTGCGGCAGAGATCCTGGATGACCGGGTGCGACAGGTGATCTGCCCCCAGAAAATTGATACCACTACCTGGATCCGCATCATCAGGGAGGCTCACCTACTGGGTATACCAACCACGGCCACCATTATGTACGGATCGTACGAGGACAATGAGGCAAGGGTCCGCCATCTGGAGATCGTGCGAACAATTCAGGATGAAACGGATGGGTTTACAGAGTTTGTTCCTCTTTCGTACGTACATCTCAATACCCCCTTGTTCCGGTCCGGAATCGCCCGCAGCGGTGCCACGGGAAGGGAAGACGTACTGATGTATGCGGTGTCACGCCTGTTTCTGGACAATATCCGGAATCTGCAGGTGTCCTGGGTAAAATTAGGAACGAAACTCGCTCAGCTGGGCCTCCTGGCAGGGGCAAACGATCTAGGGGGAACCCTGTACGAAGAAAGTATCTCCCGGGGGGCCGGTGCCACAAGCGCGGAATATATGGACCCGGAAGAAATGAGAAGAAACGCGGAAGACCTGGGAAGACCCTTCCGCCAACGGACCACTCTTTATCAGTTAATCTGAGGGACGGAGAAACTTCACGATCTTTTTTCCGATCTCATGGGCCCTTTTCACCGCATGGGCATCCTGGAGAACTTCTCCGGGAAGGTATCCTTTTCCTGAGACCCCCCCGAAATAGCTAAATTCATGAGAGCTGAAGAATCCTTCGATGGTCTGGAGGGCCCGGTTGCCTCCTTTATCCGCATTGCAGGTGACGCCCACCGCAATTTTTCCTGATAGCCTGCGATCGTGGTAGAGTGAGTAGGTACGGTCGATGAAATTTTTCAGATGTCCGTTGATGTCGTAATAATACGTCGGTCCTCCGAGTATCAGGACTTCACAGGCCAGGACCTTTTCGATGATCGCTGGCCAGTCATCATCCATATTCGCACACGTTTTCTCGATCTTGCACGATTCGCAGCCCCTGCAAGGCCGGATATCCTTGTCTGCAAGGGAAATGAACTCAGTCTCGATTCCGGCCTGAGTACATTCCGACAGAATGATCCTGATGAGTTGGGTGGTATTCCCTTCCAGGCGCATACTCCCGGAGATGCCGAGCACTTGCATACTTGTTCATCATCATCCATGGTTATTGATAGTTTTGATGACCGGAAGGATTGCCAGTTCCGAGAAAGCACGCATCACGTCCTCCTTGGGGTCGTGCTTCCGATAAAACAGGTGGGAGAGGCAACGGCAGTCACTGCACCCAAAACCGGGCAGCCCGGGAGGTATGAGCAGCTCCGCGAGCTGGCATTCCTGATCCTGTTCAGTTATTCCGCAGACCAGGTACCGCAACCGGAATCGTGAATCGAGAAGGAGATGGTCGATGTGCCAGGAGGGAGGACGATCTCTGTCAAGATAGAGTCGGTAGTGTCTTCGCACCCGGGCAAATCCACCTGGCCCTCTTGCAGAACCGATATATCCATACCATCCTCTAGAAAATCGGCATTCTCCCAGAGATCCGATAGAAAGTCCTCCTCCGGCGCTCTGCAGGAGAAGGACGTACACCCCTTTAGGAGAGGGTTCCCTGCAGGAGCCGCCGGGCGGCGACAATGTGCTTTCTACCTCCATGTAGAGCAGGAAATCCATGCCCGGGGTAGAGCGCTTCTACCGGTAGTTCGGCCAGGATCTCCATCGATCTTTTTAATTCTCGGAGGTTCCCTCCAGGAAGGTCGTATCTTCCGAACGAACCTTCGGTAAACACAGTGTCTCCGGAAAAGAGGACACCCCTTTCCTCTCGGTACAGGCAGATGCTTCCCGGGGTGTGACCGGGGGTATGGATGACCGTTAATGGACCGATCCTCTCCCCGTCGTTCAGAAGACGGTGAGGATTGGCGTGGGGAGCCCTTTCCCCGAATAACAGGGCTACACTCTGCATATCGTCATGTAATGCAGCCGCATCGGACCGATGGATGGCTATCTCCGCCTCGCACATTTGGGCGATCTCCAGTACGTGTGCAGTATGGTCGTAGTGACAGTGAGTGAGAATGATGGTCCGGATATCCTCCCGGTACGGTTCTACGGCCATGGGCAGGACGCCGGCGTCGATAAGAACATCCTTGCACACATAGGCGTTTCCGGTGGATGTGGTGCCCGGCAGCCACTGGACAGGCATGCTAAGGTAATATGCCCTCCCACCAAATGTGTCTTATGCACGCGCTTCTCCGAGACTGCAGGACCGGAATCCCCCCACAACTTGAGCCAGTTGCCCGGGCGGAGGGGATGGATCCGGCCCGGCTCACCGAAGCCCTGCTTCGGGGAATGGTCTGTCTCCCCGCAAATCCCCGCCACCCCTGCAAGGCGGTCCCGATAGGAGAGGGCTGTCTGGTTAAGGTGAACGTTAATATAGGCACTTCGGCACCCCGATGCGACCACGAACAGGAGATGGAAAAGGCGCGTGCCGCTATCGTAAACGGGGCAGACACTCTCATGGATCTGTCGACAGCGGGCGATATCCCGGTCCTGAGGAAGAAAATTCTCTCTCTGGGTGTTCCGGTGGGGACAGTACCTCTCTATGAGGCGGTCCGGAAAGCGGGAAGCGCCGTGGATGTAGATCCTGATCTGCTCTTCCGGGTGATCCGGGAGCATTGCCGGGACGGCGTTGATTTCATGACCCTGCATTGCGGGGTGAATCGAGAAGCGTTCGATGCACTGATAGCTGATCCCCGCCTCATGGGGGTGGTAAGCCGGGGAGGGGCATTTCACCTGGCACGGATGGACCAGACCGGTGAAGAAAATCCTCTTTTTTCTGAATTTGCCTATCTCCTGGAGATTCTCGACGAGTATGATGTGGTGATCAGCCTGGGGGACGGTATGCGTCCCGGCTCCATCCATGATGCGGGCCGTCTGGCAAAAACAACAGAATATCTGACCCTGGGAAAGCTCTCCCATATATGCCAGGAAAAAGGAATTCAGCGTCTCATCGAAGGCCCCGGACATATCCCGCTCTCTCAGGTGGGGTACAATGTCCGCATCATCAAGGAACTGACGGACCACGCCCCTCTCTACCTTCTTGGACCGGTGGTGACAGATATCGCCCCCGGCTATGACCATGTGGTCGCCGCTATCGGTAGCACGATAGCCTGCATGCACGGGGCAGATTTCCTCTGTATGGTCTCACCCAGCGAGCATCTGGCCCTCCCCCAGCTGGAGGATATCGTGGAAGGGACCCGGATAACCAGGATCGCAGCGCATATTGGTGACGGGGCAAGGAAGGGAGTTAGCTGGCAGGAGGAAAAGGAGCTTCCCCTGGTTCTGGCGAGAAAAGACCTGGACTGGGAGGGTCAATTCAGGCAGGCGTTATTTGGGGAGCACGCACGAAGCATCCACGAACGTGATGGTGCTACCGACACCTGCTCCATGTGTGGAGATCTCTGTGCTCTCAAGCTGGTCAAGGACATCTTTAAAAGGAAACGAGATGAACCTGAAAAGAAACAACAGTAGCGTTCCCGACCCAGGGTCCGGCGTTCGGGAATCAACGAACGCAGGTGTTCTTGACCCCAAGAACGGATACGTGATTGATGCGAATCAGTGCATCGATCCTGAAATAGAGCTCGATTTTCCGATCTGTGCAGCCAGCGCAAGGATCCTGACCGCAAGGAGGGCGGCATTTTCGGCGGCGTCCACCCCCACGGTGGCGACAGGTACCCCCCGGGGCATCTGGGCGATGGAGAGGAGGGCATCTATCCCCAGCAATGTTCCACTTACCGGAACCCCGATCACCGGCCGATCGGTTCGGGAGGCGATCACTCCGGGCAGGGCAGCAGATAAGCCCGCGATGGCGATATAGATAGAACAAGTGCATTCTTGTAGGTACGCGTCCAGTTTTTCCGGTTCCCGATGGGCAGAGAGGACCTTGCAATCAAATGATACTCCGTGTTCCGCGAGCACGGAACAGACCCGGTCGGCTATCTCATTATCCGAAGCCGATCCCAGAATCACCGCCACATCGGCCATAAAAAAACCTACATCTATGTATCTGTCATTGCACATATATATGGGCTGATCTTCATGGAAAACGAATCACTCCTCATGCTACCCGGTCCGGTTCCCATCCCGGAACGGGTTCGGATGGTGATGATGCGCCAGGCGATCAATCACCGGGGCAGCGAATTCGGGAGTCTGTATGCAGAATGCGTCCGAATTCTGAGGCCACTGTTTGGCACCACCGCAGACCTGTTTATTCTATCCGGTTCAGGAACTGCCGCGATGGAAGCCGCCGTGGCGAATTTCGGAAAGGACCGCAAGATTGCCTCTCTGGTAAACGGAAAATTCGGGGAGCGATTGTTCAAAATATCCCAGCGCTATGGCAACGCGTTCGATATTGGATCGACATGGGGCACACCGCTTAATCTTGAGCTCCTGGAATCACATCTCGAAGAGGGCGCGGAGCTGGTCACGCTGGTACACAACGAGACCTCTGCGGGTATTAAAAACCCCGCAGAAGAAGTAGGTAAACTTGCCCGTAAACACGATGCCCTCCTGATCATGGATGGGATCACCTCCATCGGTGGGGATGTCGTGGAAGCCGACCGCTGGGGGGTAGACATTGCTTTTGTGGGTTCACAGAAGTGTCTGGCCGCTCCCGCCGGCCTATCCGCGATTTCGGTGAGCAAACGAGCCTGGGATCGACTCAGCGAAAAACGCCCATATTATCTCGATCTGGCGGCTTACCGGAAAAGTGCGGCCGGCACACCCATGGAAACGCCATACACGCCCGCGGTGACTCTTTTTCTTGCCCTGCACCAGGCCCTCCTTATCGTGGAGAAAGAAGGAATATCCGCCCGCATTGAACGGCATCGGAGACTTTCCCGGGCGGTACGGGAGGCCGCCCAGGCCTGGGGTCTCTCCCTCTATCCCACCTTGGATGACCACCATGCGTACTCCAACACCGTTACCGCTATCAGCTACCCGTCTGGGATCAAGGACAGCGAGATGCGGGGGATAGTCAAGAAAATGGGGATTGAGATCGCCGGAGGGCAGGATTCTCTGAAAGGAAAAATATTCCGCATCGGTTCCATGGGGGCGGTGAACGCTCCGGAAATCCTCGCTACCTTGGCGGTTGTGGAGCACGCGCTGCGGAAACTCGGATATCCTGTGCGAGGGAACGGGGTGGAAGCCGCCTGTGAGGTTCTGGTATGAAGATAGGTATCGCCGATACCACTTTTTCTCGCGTAAACATGGGCGCGATCGCTATCGACGAGCTGAAAAAACATGCCAGCGTATCTATCGAGCGCTACACCGTACCGGGAATCAAGGATCTCCCGGTCTCCTGCAAGAAATTGATCGAAGAAAAAAAATGCGATATCGTCATTGCACTTGGAATGCCAGGCAAAGCCGAGAAAGATAAGTGGTGTGCGCACGAGGCCTCTCAGGGGATCATGCTTACCCAGCTCCTGACCAATCACCACGTCATCGAGGTATTTGTACACGAGGATGAGGCAAAAGACGATCGGGAACTCGCCTGGCTTGCCGAGCAGCGCACCCGCGAACATGCAGCGAATGCGGTCAAGCTGATTCTGTATCCCCGCACCCTGGAAAAAGAAGCAGGAACCGGGCAGCGTCAGGGATTTCCTGACGTAGGGCCGTTGCGGTGATATTCTCTCTAAAATATTCTATTGAGCCTTTGGCTCCCAGGATGCAGCTGGTTTGAAAAAGATCGGTTCAGGCTGAATCAGGAGACAGTCTCAGTCTCACCCCACAATCAGATTTTATCATTTCCCCACGTCCTCCCTTCCCGTGTTCCTTCCCGTATCATAGATGGATTAGGTGTGAAAGGTATTCGATGGAGGAGCTCCCCCGGTATGATGCCTAGCGAAAGTTGATTATTCCAGGCTGAGGGCTTTTATGGGGCAGCTGTCTGGACTGCCTAGGGGTGGGAACATCCCTGCCATCCTCGACATCGGGCGGGCACTAGGACTTTTTTCCGAACGCATCCGGGGAATATCCAGAGTTATCCTTCACCTTGCTCGATATGTCTGAGAACATGCTGGATATGGCAAGATAGCGTTTCCAGGACAGGTACAATATGTCCATTTCCTGGTCACGGATTATTAAGAAGAACCTTTGCATGAACAGTACGATTCGTATTATCCACGCCCTCCATCTACCATCTCATCCATCCAGAGAAGAGGAGCCTGTACGGCAAGATATTTGATGCGTTGAACCCGGGAGGGTTGTTTGTCATACCAAACAGGTGGAGGAAGATCAGCATGGATACACCGCAGCAATATCGAGTACTGGGAGGTTTATCGTAATGAAAGGGCTTCCGGGTGGGAAGAAGTGGAGCAGGTCGCACGCGCAGGCCTATCCATGAACGGATGGAGAAATTATCGGTCAAGATGGGATGGCTGCGGGAGATCGGTTATTCTGATGAGGATGTGGTCATCAAGAACAGGCTTTCGCGGTGTTCTCGGAAGAAAAAAAACAAGGCAAATGAAACAGGGTCTGCACCTGCGATTCATAGTTGATATCAAACAATAACTTTTACTTCCGTTTACTCTTTCGAAAGAGGACAAAGGATATGTTAAATCCTATCCTAAACCCCATCCTTTTCGGGGCCAGGATCCAGCTGTTAAGTCCCGCTCAAGAGTCCTCTGAATCATTCCGTACTGACGACCGAGTTTTGTTCTTTCTTTTCTCTGGTCATCCCGGTCACTTCGATTTTCAAGCAAATTCATCTGCCGACAGAAAATTATAGGGGGATAACAGATTTTTCTCTGGAAGTAACTATATGGCAGTGAAACTCGGATTTGTGGTCTCTGAATTTAACCGTGACATTACCTATATGATGGAGATAGAGGGAAAAGAACACGCAAATTTTCTCGGTGCCGAAGTGGTGCAGACCTTGTATGTACCGGGGGCGTATGATGTTCCCATCGCGGTCAAAAAAATGCTTCAGGACGGAAAAGTAGATGCAGTAGTGACCATCGGTGCAGTGATCGAAGGAGCTACCCAGCATGATGAGATCGTCATTCAACACGCGGCGCGGAAGATCATGGATCTCGGGCTGGAATATGGGAAACCGGTGACCCTGGGAATCTCTGGACCAGGCATGACTCGCCTGGAGGCACACGAGCGGGTAGATTATGCGAAGCGGGCAGTGGAATCTGCGGTCAAACTGGTCAAACGATTGAAATGAAGATCCTTTCGGAGAAGGTTGCGGCTATCGCACCCTCCGCCACCATGGACATCGCCGACCGGGAAAAAAAATTAGTGCGGGAAGGTAAAGATGTCATCTCGCTCTCCATCGGGGAGCCCGATTTTGATACCCCTGCGCACATCAAGGACGCCTGTTGCGCTGCGCTGGGACGGGGGGAGACGCATTATGCCCCCAGCAGCGGAATTCCAGAACTGACGCGGGCGATTGCGGATAAGTACCGATTCGAAAATCATGTGGAATGTACCCCGGAGCAGGTGATTGCTACCTGTGGGGCCAAGCACGCAATCTATGAGGCGATGGAGGCGGTAATCAATCCTGCAGATGAGGTGGTCATCATCGATCCTGCATGGGTCAGCTATGAACCCTGTGTCCAGATGGCGGGAGGACGGGTACGCCATTGTCATGTAGATGAACACACGTTCCAAGTAGACGACAGACTTGCCGAAAAAATTACCCAGAAAACAAAGATGATCGTGGTCAATACCCCCTGTAATCCCTCCGGGACGGTGTTCTCCAGACAATCCCTCGGCATTGTCGCCGATCTCTGCGTTGATTATGATCTGATCGCATTATCCGATGAAATCTACGAGAAGCTGATCTACGGCAAGGAACACATATCCCTCGCCACCTTCGCCAATATGCAGGAGCGCACTATCACCGTGAACGGCTTCTCCAAAGCCTATGCGATGACCGGCTGGCGGCTGGGATACGCGATCGCTCCCCCTGCGATTATCCGCCAGATGGTGAAAATCCAACAACACGGGGTCTCCCACCCTACGACGTTTGTGATGTGGGGAGGGGTTGCAGCACTGAAAGGAGATCAGCGATGCGTGGAGGATATGCGGCGCGAATTCGATCTGAGGAGGCAGTATCTCCTGGAGTCGCTACCAGACCTGGGTCTGGAGGCAGCACCGATGGACGGGGCATTCTATGCATTTGTTCGGGTGCCGGGTGATGATGTGGAGATGGCAAGGTCCTGGCTTTCCCACGCTTACGTAGCGGTTACCCCGGGCACCGCATTTTACGCACCAGGTTGGATCCGCCTCTCCTATGCGACCTCGCTTCCCCGACTCCGGGAAGCGGTAGACCGCATACGCCGGTCTCAAACCGGCTGATCCATTACCTCTTCGATCCATCGGATCGGATTTACCATCACGGCGAAACTCCTCCAGAAAGATTATCTGACCTCATTGGTACCGCGCTCACCATCGCAACTGTCGCGGGGAATCCGATGTTCACTTTTACTGCATGGGATATTCCCCGGTATCTTTCCCTCATCGTTCTTCCTACGATTGTCTCAACATAGATATCTCGTGGTGGGCAGTCAGGCGATTTCAGGCTTCTTCCCCGAACTCCCGAATCCGGCTAGGGATAGATACAAAATGACAGGTAGCCCATCTATAATAACAGGAGTCAAGTAAATGGAATTACGCGATCTGCTATTCGTTCCTGATCGATTTTTCAGAGAGAATAACAACATCTCGGGACTTGCCATTCCGGTTCTGTTGGTGGGGATCGTCGGGGTGCTCAGTGCGATATCTGCCTATTTTGTAACCCAGGTGACCATTCAGGCAATACTTCCCGCGCTTCCTTCGGGAACATCGCAATACATGACTATAGCGATGTCATTTGCGGTAATAGGCGGGATGCTTGGTGCTTACATTCTGTGGCTGGTTGCCACGGTGGTCTTCTTTGGCCTGTCGGCCCTGTTTAAAGGTTCCGGGGATCTCAGGAAGGGCTTTGAATATATCGGATATGGTTTCCTGCCCCAGATCTTTGGCGGAGTGATCAACCTCTACCTTTACTACGAATTTGCGACCACTGTAAATATACCCCGGATCACTGATCCGACCCTGATTAACGAGGTCACCCGAAGCCTGATGAGCAACCAGTATATTGCGCTTGCCACGCTGGTAGGAATTCTCTTCCTTCTCTGGAGCGCAAACCTCTGGATCTTCGGCCTGAAATATGCCCGCAATCTAGAAACCCGCGATGCCGCGATCTGTGTGATCGTTCCGGTGGGCATTTATGTTCTGTACACGGTGTTCAGCACCGGCATCCTCGGAGGACTTTTCGCATGAAACTCTCCTGTCCCTGAATACTTACCCTGGTATTCTCGTCCTTATCAATGGGATGCAGGCGCAAATCAGGTGATGGTCTCAAATGTTACCATCAATCCATCGGTACCGATGCCAGGAGAACACCGGGATCACCACATCCAGGCCATCAACAACGGTGACGCCGGGGTGGTGATCTATCGTATCCTCCTGCTGGGGCTCATGGGGAGGT
>JAJRCO010000372.1 GCA_028678905.1 Methanomicrobiales archaeon | reverse complement strand
TGATCTTGGCGCCACAGCGTGAAGGCCCGTGGGGACTTTTCCCGTGGGGACAAGTGGCGTGGGGTGGAGCGCAAGCCCGGCTTCAGCCGATCCCGACCTTCGTTCCTCTAGAAAAGTGTCGTTGCAATTGGCTGAACGTGTCGCTGTCCCATAGCCAAGCGCTTTCCAAATTTTCACTGACCGGCATTTCAGTTTTCTTTGAAGAAATGTCGGCACGGCGGCGATAATGGCCCAGCTACCACCATATAGACGAATCGGGCTGGAGGACATCAAGGGCGCACCGCCTTGGATCGAAAGCCTGATTTATATTTTGAACAATTTCATGGAGGTCGTTTATGGAGCGTTGAACCGCAATCTGTCCTTCAGCGAAAACTTCCGCGCTGAACTGAAAACTTTCACCATCACCGCCGGCGCCACGGCGGACTTGAATAAATTTCGATTCACCACAGCACTAAAAAACAAACCATCGGGTGTGTTGCCGATGTCCGTGAACGAATTGGGCGGGAACTATGTCGTGTTGACAGCCGCCCTTTCCATTCCAAGCTGGCGGTGGGAATCGGGTGAAATAATTATTGAGTCCATCACGGGATTGACTTCGACGAAGCAATACACCATCACCGTGCTGGTCATTTACAATTAAGGAGAAAAAACATGGCGGTTTTACCCTTCGATTTAACGGACGAAGAACGGCGGAGACAGGAAGAAGAAGCGGCGGCGGGCGGACAGCCCGGTGCTGGATCGGTCGTTGGGGCGCCGCAAGGTTCCCCGGGCGGAGCGCCGGCGGGCGGTGATGCGCCGGCTGGTGGATCGCCACAATCCCAGGGGACTTCGGGCTGGACCGACATCAACGCCTATCTGAACGCCAATCAGGAACAGGCAATCGACACCGCCGGCAAGGTCGCCGGACGATTGGGTGAACAGGCTTCTGATGTTCGCGGCGCCATCGACACCGCCAAAACCGGATTCAAACAGAAGGTGGACGAAAGCACGATCAACGAAGACAATGACGTTGTGTCGCGGGCTTCCGCTGACCCTCTGTCCTTCTCCAGCAACGCCGAAGACGTGGCGAAATTCAAGAAAATGCGCGACGCCCAATATGGCGGCCCCACCAGCTTTCAGGACGCCGATGACTACACGTCGCTTCTCCAGAAAATTGACGAAGCGAACCAGAAGGCCAAGGGTGTTGACACCGAACAGGGCCGCGAAGCGCTTCTGGCCGGCATCATGACCAACCCCACCAAGGGCATGACCGCGCTGGACAACATTTTGATCGGCCAAAACCCAGAAGCCCGC
>JAJRCO010000194.1 GCA_028678905.1 Methanomicrobiales archaeon | reverse complement strand
AGCTGCATAAAGGATCTACTCGGGCTGCCGAAGCAGGGAACTCCGTGGAATAAGTTCGGTTCGTGGAAGCTGCAGGCATGTGGCAGGATCGAACACGAGATCGCTCATCATCGAGTGGGGGAGAATATAAACTGGTGGGACTACCCCGACTCAGGCTTCACGGAGGAGCAAAAAGCAGCCCTGCGGGGTAGCCCCTGGTTGTGGATTAAGTAGCAGACGCCCTCCAAGTCTGGAAGAACTTGTCCGCTGCCAAGAGTAGCGGCGTCCCGATCAAGACGATGATGTCGGGGATGGTGTTGCTCGTGTCGCCCAACTCCTTGACCAAAAAGGCACATACGGAACTGGCGGCAACGGCAATCGCGCCCTTCGCCAACCTCACCAACGTCGGATTTTTAAAAATCGCGTAGAGGATTTTGTTGAACAATTATTTCACCTCCCTTACCGTCAGTCCCTGCGTGGACTGCGAATCTTGTGCCCAACTCAAAGACAGCTTGTACTAGCTGAGACTGTGAGTCTTCGGCTCGGACAATGAAGAACCCTTTCCTGCCTGCCCCCCAACCACAGGAGCAGCGGACGTGGGCTTCCCACTCGTCGGACCTGTGGCTGATGGTTATCTCGGGTTGATGGATCACTTCATCGCCTCTGGCAAACCGCCGGGGTAGTAAACCGGCAGCTTCCAGATTTTGTTGCCTGCGTCGAGCTTGAGCACCTTGTCCCACTGGCCACCCAGATCTGTGAACGTCCCCGGGTCGGTAACGTGGACCAAGCCAGCGGCTGTCCGCTCATAAACCTCAGGCTTGTTGGGTAGCTGAACGAATAGTCTCGTCACTTCTTCCCTCCTTCCGATAATGAACTCGTCGTCAAACCAGTTTAGGTCAACGTTGATACCGAATAAATCTGTTGTCCCCTGCCACTGCTCGCCGATGACTTTAGTCCACCCTCCGTACAGGTGGCTCGGGAAGTCGACGTCGGAGTCCTCGTCGTAGTAGGCGTCCCAGAGTGGGAACTGGGAGAAGTCCAAGCCCTTGCCCTCCCACCACCATTTAGCGGTGTAGATTACTGGCCTGAGCTTGAAGACATTGACCATACCGATGGCGCCATTGATCATCTCGGCATCAGAGTCGGCTTCGCAGTCAATCGCAACAAAGTTAAGCGAATCGCGAACGTCGGGATCCAGAGGCTCGAGTCCCGAGTAGACTTGGTTGGCGCCGTTCTTGCCCGACCACGTAGCGAGGAATACATACGCGGCGACGTGGAGCCCAGCTTCGAATGCAGCGTGGGCCTGCCGGTTTGCGTAAGGGTTAACAGACGCACCATGCCACAGGCCCACCACCACAACATCGTAGCCCGCGTCGCGTATCTGATCGAATTTCCCCACGGGTATCTCACCCGAGTAGACTGATACGTCAACGCCTAGCATTAGGTCTTCCGTCCGTAGATGTCTTCGGGCGGTGCCAGGTAGGTAACCTCGGTTCTGAGGACTGGCATAGTAGTCGGTGCTCCAGCTGCCGCAGTGTAAATGATCTTTCGGTCAGCAAGCATCAACTTGAATTGGGTTCCAACGGCGAAGTAGGTACCCGCTTTGGAGTCCTTCAGACCGGCGGTTGCTGGCGCCAACTGCGCGCTGGTGAACCATCCATCGGCAGTGTCGGAGTCACCGACTGTAACGGTGAACGGCGTACCACCAGCTTGGCCTGTTACCACTTTGGTTGTGAGGCGCAGAACTGTTGCACCCGCTGGCAGGGTTACGCCAGCGTTGAAGACACCAGTGGCTGTGATAGTGACGTCGGGACCTGTTTGCATCAAGACCTGACGTGGCTTAATTACTCCCATCTTTTTCCCCTCCTTCCTCAACGTTGAATACTAGATCTAATATATCATCCTCGGGAATTCGGAGCTCGTACTCGTTACCACCCGCTCTTAGGAACACGACGAAGTCGTCGTCCTTCTCTAACCCTATCAACTCCGCCCTTGGTGGTCGGATAGTCCCCACTTCTTGCCCTCCTCGGGTCGTCGAACTGCGGCAGCTCGAACTTGGTGGCAGCGTCTACGACGTCCCATGGGAACATGTAGGTCCGCCTTGTCACAATTTGGTTCCGTGTTCTCGCACCCTCATTCCCAAGTACATGATCTACGAATTCGGCGATGCTGTCAACTATGTGACCGCGCAAATAGAGGAGCAATTCCCGCTTTTCTTTGTCTTGGTTCCACGGTTGATTCAGCAGGTGCACACCGTAGCCTCGGGAGAGTGCGACTTTGATGGTCTGGTCAAGGTTATCGTTGAGATAGGCTTCCCCCAAGAAAAGGTGGGGGACAACTCCATGGTCTTTGACTGTGACCACGAGCGGGTTCTCTATGCCGAGGTGCTCTTTGATCCAGTCTTCGGTTTGGACGGCAACGGGGCGCCCGGCAGTCGGTACACGAACAGTGGCGAAGCAGATGCGATGGTGGGCCTCGAGCGCACGGAGCGCCACTATGTCACGCAGGGTGAACTTGTAGGGTGGTAGGTGGTACCAGAAGTCCTCGGTGGATTTTACAATTTTCCAGAATTCATCGGCGGGGATCACACTTTCAAACCAGTCCCAAGAGGTAGCCACTTCTGGCAGGGTGTAGCCGTGACCAGACATCACATCGCGGACTCCGGTGACGAAATCGCAGAGGACGCCGTCCACATCGAAGACGGTCATTCGGTAGGGGAATAGAGCCTGTGGTCGCCGCCACGTAAAGTAGGTGCGCTTGCCGTCGATGTAGATGACTGGCATTACTGTTCGATTGTGATTTCCATGCGGTCGTCAGTGTGGTCGCGAGTCTGAATCGGGGTGAACCACACCTTCAAGCCGCCGAGGCTGGTGGGCGGTAGCATCTTTTGCTCGACGTACGTCCCCTGTGGGCGCCCAGCTCGCTTGGACCCTTGTAGGTAACTGCGGAGCCAGCCGCCTGTGCACGCCACATGAACTGTCCTGTGGTCTAGTCTAGGCGGGTCACACCCCCACCTGACGTACACCCTGTCCATCGGTGCCGATACCCGCTTATGGCTGTGCCCAATCAGGTAGAGGTCGGCGTCAAAGGCTTTGACCACATGCTCGAGGCGATTGAGGGGAGCCGACGTAAGGAGACCGCCGCCTTGTCCGTGGTGGCACCAAATAACCTTGGAGTGGACCGCCATTGAGTGAGTGTTGTCCTTCCGGAAGAGAAGCTTGAGCATTGCCGAGTGACCCAAGAACGGAGCTTGCAGAGCTTGGGCAAGGAGAATATCCGAGGTGGTGCCATCTTCGAATTCGTGGAAGTGGTGCCCCTCCAACAGGCCCAACCATCTCCCCTCGGTTCCGCGCACAAGGTCAAGGAAACCATCGACGTGGCGTTGGGCTCCGTCATCGATCATGGCCCTCACCGAATCATACAAACGTGCCTCTCCGAGTCTGGTGCGATTGCTTGGAGAGGCAACGTCGATATAATCCCCCATTCCTATGAAGTACGCCCCTGCTTCGATGCCCGCTTCTATCCACTCACGTAGACGATGCTGAGCACAGGGATCGTTCTCCCCTCCACCGGAGTAGTGAACGTCGCCGATGGGAAGGAGCAACGTTCTAGCGAAGGGGAGGTGCTTGGTCTTTAGCTTATCTGGTAGGTCTAGTTCTATAACTTCCATCCACGCAACACCTCCACAAAATTCCGCACGTCCTCGACAATGACGTCTTCCATCTCCGGATCTCGGAGGACGGCAGCAGGGTGGTATGTCGCCCCGAACAACCTCTTCCCATCCGTCCGCAGTCGTCCTCTGACTACTGCGATATCCTTCTTCGGGAAGGCAACCGCCCTAGACGCGGTCTCCCCCAGTGTTATGACCAAACGAGCGGCGCTGAAGGCCAACTCTGCCCTGAGCCAGGGCATACACTTATCCACTTCCTGAGGGGTTGGCGTCCGATTTCTGCCGTCCTCCGTGAATCGGCATTTCACTACGTTGGTAACGTAGCACGAAGACCGAGGTATGTCAAGTTTTACTAGAATTCGGGAGAACACTTTGCCAGCGGGGCCAACGAACGGCTTGCCCGACTCCACTTCCCTGAACCCGGGTGATTCGCCGATCCACATAATCTCGGCGCTGTAGTCACCATCGGCGGGGACGGGTTGCTTGTCTTGCCCGCAGTTACGACAGAAGAGTACGGTCATTTGCCTTCCGCCAGCGGTGGAGGTACACCCTCTCCGCTCCCGTGAGCTTGAGCTGGTAAGAGTCCCACTCGCTGTGCATGGAGAGGCGATCGGCGTAGTCAATGATCCGAGGCGGGATTTGGGAGATAGCTATGTTATTGATGGCCTCTTCCTCTACTCCCGAGTAGAAGTCGGGAATGGACTCAAGGGTAAGTTGCCGGCGCCTGGCGCGCACCAAATGGAGGGCGGCTCTCTTTCCCGCCGTCGTCCAGAATGCCGTTGGGTTCTTGATCTCTGGCAGATCTTTACGCCCCAAGGCACGGCAGACTACATCCTGAGCACAGTCTTCGGCCTCCCCCGTCTCGCTGGCACCCGCTTGGGTTGCACCCCAAAAGGCCCATCGCCACACTTGTACCCAGTCTATGATAAGTCTCTCCTCACGAAGTCGGCCATCTCGGCTTTCATGTCAGCAATTTTACGGGCCCGTGGATAGATGATAACTCGGGTGGGTGGTCGGAGAAAGAGAACCTCACGCGGGATGGGGGTGTCCTCTAGGCGGTAGCCCATACCCTTGAGTTTGAGGAGGGCAGGGTAGCCAGGGTCACCATCGTAGACCGCCCACCTCGCTCCCTTGTCATCGGTAATGAGGAAAGTTTTCCTCACTTACGCTCCACCTCGAAAATCGCGCAGTCGAGGAGCTCGGGAATGTCCTCCAAGATCAACTCGATGATTTCCTCGTCGCTCATCTCGGCGAATTCCTCGTCGGTTGCCCAAGGTAAACCCAGTATTTTGGTGATGGTGATGGTTATCATAGTTTGCCTCCCTCTAACTTCTCCACTGAGATCTTCACCTTGATCATGTTAGGTTGCCGCGTCGTCCAGATGAAGGCAGCGTCTAGCAGTTCGTCGGCGGGGAGAATGCCGTAGCAGTCAACGCCCACTCCAAGGAGGGCGCCTCTCTCCAACAACCTAGTGATCCGCGCTAGTTCGTCGGGGTCAACCCACCCTACGATTGTTGCCAAACTCGGCGAACCCCCTCTACCGTCTTCGGACCAACGCCGTCGACCTCTACCCACTTGTCCATGTTGGCGAATGCATCCTCCAGAGTGACGTACTTCTTAAGGACGGCCTCGGCTCGGGTGACACCGAGCCCCGGGAAGGACGACAGGATCGTGAGCTGCGGGGTGACACGGGCCACTGTCTCGGGCTTGGTCCGCATTGAACGATGTACGGGTGTGTTGTAGTAGCGATAGATGTCAAGTAGATGGCGGGGGTAGTAGATGTGGCTTGGGCAGTAGTCAAGGACAACCCCCATCTGTTGGACCGTCCGCATGACAGACGAGAAAGCGGACCATTTGATTGGTGTCTCACCGTACTTCGTTTCTAGGACTCCCCTATCGTTGCACTTAAAGTACCCATCCACGAGCAGGACCGCGTGTTGGTACTCCTCGATGATGGCGTTCATTTGACGGGCCAAGCGCCCATCGATGAAACTGCTAACCATGTCGTCGGGTGTCTTGCGTTCCACTCCCACCCTGGTGCAGGAGGTGATCATCGAGTAGTCGGCGCAGGGGAGGACGCAGAAGGCGCTAGGTATGTTGGCGTCGGTGAATACCTGCTGCACTCTGGCCCTCTCCTTAATCGGTTCTCTCAGATCAATAGCTATCACAGTCTGGGTATCCACCTCCGGCACTCGCAGCAGTAGAGGACGTCCTCCTTCTTACCGAACTTCCACCGCCAAATATACCACAGTCGGTGGCCGCAGGTGTGGCCAGCGCTAGTCGGGTAGGCTGTATTTTCGCGGAGGTCCATAAGCAAACCGCTGTAGAGCTATCATCGACCAGACGAGCGTGGTGGCAGCCGACGCTCCTGTGGCAAACCAGTACCGCTCGATCCCGAAGGCGACCACCAAGATCGACAGGAGACCGGCGGTCACCAAGGATGAGGTCAGGGGTACCGTTTGCTGCCGAGTGCGGAGACCCTCGAGCAGGGTCGGGATGAGGGCAACGCAGAACCCCAAGTTCGCGATGGTCACTAAAATGTCAAGTATCAACGTTGTCAACTCCGGAGGTTTACTACTTTTTCTTCTTGAGGATGACATAGAAACAGTGCTTACGTCTAGCTCGGTACTGAGGGTGGGCGGTATTCCGGATACTGAGGTGCCGGCTCCGGACTATTAGGTCAAACGGCTCGAGTCCGACTTCCTCTGCTCCCGTGATAAATTTCACATGGTTCCAAGGTCGGACCATAAGCTCATCTGCCATCTTCGCGATCACCACGCCGCCGATTCTTAGAATTCGCTTCGCCTCACCGAGGAAGAGGGTGAAGTCCGGCGCCTTGGTAGGTGGTTGGTACATCAGATACACCCGACCTGACGACACCCGCATATGGGGCGGATCAAAAACTATCGTACCTATAACTTGATCCTTGAATGGAAGTCGGTCGTAGGTCCCGACAATGTCCGCCCGAGTTGTGATATCCAACGTCACCAAGTTTTTGGGTTTCTCGTGCGCCCAGAACCGACCCATTCCGAAGGTGCAATCCAATATCGGATCTCCACCACCGTAGAACTCCACCAGGAGGGGCATTATTTCTGCGTCGGTCCCCGTCATTATGGAATCCACGTAGCTCACTACTGCTTCACCATGGTCTCAACCGGCGCCGAGGACTTGGCTACGAAGTCGCAGTAGTCCAACCACCAAGCCCGCTTAGACCCATCGAACTCTTGGCGCCAAGCCTTGGGGCGGCCCTTATCTTTGACCGTGGTCCACATCCGCTTCTGCCCACCCTTGAGATGCACCTCGAAAAAGATGCAGGTGTCAACTCTGTAAGGGTTCCTCTTCTCGCCGTCAGCCTTGTAGCCGATGTCTTGGAACAGATCGAGTGTTTCTTTCCCCTCCAAGTCGATGAGCAACGGTTGGGCCGCTGCCGTCCACAGGATGTGGCAGTCGAGGAAGCTGGTCATTTCGTCGGCAAAGCCCGCATTGTGCATTAGCTTGACGATCCGGGTCGTGGTAATTGAGTCGGGGTCAGCCACCCCCTTCGGGCCTTTCGTGTTCTTCTTCAACTCCAAGAGGAGATCGTCGGTCGACTTTGCCCTTACCTCTTGGTAGTAGTAGTTGTAGGCCCAGTCCCAGTACTTGTCGATCATCTCGCAGACCAGCCAGTCACCGGTCCCGAGTTCCTTCTTCGCCTTTTCGTAGGCAGCTCTGGTCTCGGTCCAGTCCCTCACCGGGTAGTAGGCGATGTTGCGGACCCCGGGCCACTCATCTCGCCACACGCGCCTGAACCTGCCGTCTCCGTCGATCACTGCGAACTTGCGGTCGGAGTGGAGAGCGGCTATCTCGAGGACACGGGTGGTCTTACCACAGTCGGGGTTGCCGTAGAAGAGAAACGTCTCTCTCCTCGGGGCCGCTAGGACTTGGTCAATTGTTAGCGCTGTCGGTTCCATCTTCATACTCCTTTAGATCAACGCGGTAGCCGCAGGGTTTGCGGACATAACAGGTGTTGCAGTGCCACCCGGGCTTCGGCATGAACATTTGGTTGGTGATCGCGTCTACCAGATCCGGTAGCAGGTTGGTCGCCAACCACGCTACATCCTCCGGTGTTCTCTCGGTGGTGCAGACGGTGGCGCTGTTCTTCTTCTTCCCCATCACCAAGTAGCCGAAGGCAACACGTACTCCCCCCGTCAGCCCCAGTCCCAGGGCGTACACCGTAGGCTGCAGGCTTAGCTCTATGTCCCAAGGGGAAGGTGAGCGGCGACTAGACTTGTGATCTACGAGGGTGCCGTTAGTCATCACGGCGTCCACTCGGCCCTTGAGACTTACCTCCCTTCTGCACTTCCCGAAAAGACCAAGCCGCCGCTCAAACTTCACCTCTACCCCGCCCTGTGCTGGTCGCAGTTTAGGCAGGACCTCTTGGTAGTAGAGTCCCAACCCATCGAGTCCCGCTTCGAGGAGAGCAATCGGTGACTCTCCTTTCCAGTCGACCGCGTCTGTGTCCAGCGAGAAGTGGTGCTCGTACGATGCGCGCAGTTCTTCGAAGCTCCAATGCTCACCGGCATTGAGATAGTCTTCGATGGCGGCATGTATGGCAATACCCCTGTGCTCTACGCCGCTGGTAGGTTGCTTTATCCCCTCGAAGTAGGTGATGTAGTAGCGGCGGGGGCAAGTTAGGTAGCTGGATATCTGGTTGTGGCTGAGTGCGAGAGGGGGAGCGGCCTGTGCGTGGCCGGTGGACGTTGACTCTTT
>JAJRCO010000048.1 GCA_028678905.1 Methanomicrobiales archaeon | reverse complement strand
TCATCCGCAAACCCCCTGCACAAAGGGATGACTGCCGGAGTAATTGCCTGGAACTATATCCCGTATACCGTATCCTCGCTGCAGGTCCACTATGAGCAGAATATTCCACGGATGAAACGGTATCTTGATGATTTGATGAAATAGTCCTGTACTCCGAAGTTTAAATAAAAATATGAAGGGATCCCGGAATTACAGGATGGGGGAGAAGAGACGGGATACTGAGGACCGTGTTTTGAAGAACAGGGAACGGGTTGCATACCATTCAGGAGTAAGCTCGGTGCAGGTTGAAAGGTCATTGATATATGCCTGTTTTAATTCCCCGGCCACGTGTTCATCATAGATGACTGCATTTGTCTCGAAGTTCAGCCTGAAACTCCTGATATCCCAGTTCGCACTGCCGACTGATGCAGCAACCCCGTCAATAACGATAGTCTTGGCATGCAGGAACCCATTATCATAGGTGTACGCCTTGACACCCGAACCGAGCAGCTCTTCAATATAAGAATGGCTTGCCCAATATACAAAAATGTGATCCGGTACACTTGGGATCATAATCCGCACGTCAATCCCTGACTGTGCAGCAATGTGGAGTGCATCCATCACACTCTGGTCGGGAATGAAATACGGTGTCTGAATGTATACCGTATCCAACGCAATATTGATCATTTTCAGGTACGAATCCTTCACCGGGTTCCAGGCTGTATCTGGTCCGCCGGAAACGAGCTGCATGAGGGAACCTTCCGAGAGGGGACTCTGGTGGAAATACCGCTCGTTAATCTCCATCTTATCCTTGGAAGCGAAATTCCAGTCGAGGTAGAACCGCATCTGGGCAACCACTGCACCACTCCCTTTGATCCTTACAGCGGCATCACGCCAGTATCCCCAGCGCTTGTCCAGCCCGAGATAGTCATCACCGATATTATAACCACCGATAAATGCGGTCTCACCATCTATGATCGCAATTTTCCGGTGGTTCCGGAAATTAACCCGGTAATTGAAATAGGAAATCAGGGAGGGGAAAAAGACGGCGTGCTTTCCCCCGGCAGCAGTAAATTCATCATAAAAATGCTTTGGAAGACCCCCGCTTCCCACTCCGTCAACAAGGAGCCGGACATCCACTCCGGCCCGTGCTCGTTCGGTCAGCGCCTTCATGATGTCCCGGCCGAGCCCGTCATCCTTGAGAATGAAATATTCCATGTGCACATGGTCGCGGGCATTGCTGATTTCACTGATTAAGTCAGCAAATTTGGCTTTCCCATCGGTGTAGGGTGTTATGTGATTATTGGTCGTGATCAAGGCCCCGTTATCCTGAAGCAGCAGCACCGCCATCCGGTGGAAGGCACCTGACCATCGATCGGTCAGTTTATCCTCCCTTGTTTTCACCTCCTTTATCTGGGATTCAATCAGATCCGTTATTTTTTGATCGGTGTCATTTTTGACAGAGAACATCTTCTCTTTCCGGTAATTCTGACCAAAGACCAGATATAAGAAAAATCCGAGAAACGGCAGCAATAATAATACCAGGAGCCATGAAACAGCGCGTGTCGGGTTTTTTCTTTCGATAAATATAATCGTGATGGCAAAAAAAATGTCTGCGATAACAAGTATCGGCAACAGGAATTCATACAGCTGGACAAGGAAATCAAATATCTGCACCAGTATATCAGCGGCCATAGGGAACCTAATAACGGATGATTTGAACACCGTTAAGGGATTGTTGAATACCCGAACCTATATGTACCTTCGGTTTATTCTCAAAAAATGGAAAGACCAATCTTTTTATAAAAAATCGGGAATCATATAAATTTGAAAATCCCGCTGTTCCATGACATTTTTATAAAACATATCAATATGTACGATTTTGGAATCCGTACCTTTTCATATCAATCAGCTATGAGGTAAAATTCCAGACATACGTAGAGTAAGACAATCTTTCAGCACTTTGCTCTTTTCCCGTGCAGCCACTCGCTATAAGGATGTATTTCAATAATAACAAATACCTGTGCCCCAACACTAATTTATGGATGATCGTTTGGATGGCATGTACTACTGCTTCTATTACCCGGACATCGTCTTGGGGACGGACAGGGGACTGGCAGGGAACCACTAGAGATAGAGAGGTGGCACATGGCATCACAGGGCGGTTCTAAAATACCGGTTATCGCGGCCATTATCGGCAACCTGTTCATCGCAATCATCAAGTTTATTGCAGCGGCAATCACCGGTTCTTCGGCCATGATTTCTGAGGGTATCCACTCGCTTGTCGATACGGGAAACGGTTGCCTTGTGTGGCATGGAATGAACCGTGCCAGGCAGCCGGCCGATGAAAGCCATCCTTTCGGCTATGGCAAGGCGCTCTATTTCTGGACGAACATTGTGGCGATCATCATCTTCGGTATCGGTGGCGGCATGTCGCTGTATGAGGGTATTTCTCACATTCGCCACGTCGCACCGGATACCCAGATGGGCGACCCTACGGCGGCCTACATCGTGCTTGGCATCTCGCTGATTATCGAGGGCATTACATTTTCTATAGCCATTAAGCATTTCCTGCAGGCCAAGGGAGATATGGGCGCCTGGCAGTACATCAACCGGTCGAAGGACCCCAGTCTCTATACCGTAGTACTTGAGGACAGCGCAGCCATGCTCGGTCTCATCTTCGCGTTCCTCGGCATCTATTTGGGTCACATGTTCAACAATGCGTATCTCGACGGCTTAGCATCGATCGCAATCGGCCTGTTGCTGATGAGTGTGGCCGGGATTCTCGCATCGCGATCCAAGGGTTTGCTGGTGGGGGAGGGCGTGAACCCCGACGAGCTCGCGGATATCCGGCGCCGCGTGGAATCAGATCCGGCGGTCGAGCGAGCCGGCGACATCCTCACAATGTACATGGGCCCGCACGATCTGCTCGTGAATATGGGGGTGTGCTTTGTTGCAGGTACCACGGCCGAGCAGATGCACGAGGCGATCCGTCGTATTGAAGCCGACCTTCGCACCACACACCCGGAAACCAACCGCGTCTACATCGAAGCCGAATCGCTGCCGGCCGGGGCGGCAGGAGGATCGGCCGTATGTTCCCAAAAAACAAGCCAATAAGAGGGGAAGCAGGTAATTGTAGACAGACTACCCCCGTTTTCCGAATACTTTTTTCGTGGCAGGCAACATGCCATCGCCTTCCATTTATGACCTCTTCCCGTTACGCTGATAATTCTGAATCCAGGATTAATCGTGAGATGTGCATCACGAGCATCAATTCCTGTGAATGGAGCTATTCAAAGCAGCTGGAATACCAAAAATCCCATGAAGAACCACGGACTCCCGGGAAAAAGCCCCGATAACGCTAACTGATCCGATTCAATCGGTCCGGGATATGTGGGAAGCAGGTGAACCATCTGAAACGTAGAGATGGCTGCATCAACTGACCGGTAATTGCCAGAAAAGCCGGTGTTGTAAAACAAAAACCGGTTGTTCTTTTCCCTATGTTACTATCGCTTTTAACGGTAATTGGATTAAAAAAAAGTATCCGGGTAAGAAAAAACCTCAGGAGGATGATCCTCCTGAAGCTCTACGCGGCTTGTAGTTTACGAAGTTCGGGTGCAATTTTTTTGAGAATCCCACTCGTGTAGGGTTGTACATATACCAGATAGTTTCCGATAATGATAAGTTTCCCGACAGGCTTGCCACGCCCTATCGACTGGGAATTATGGAGCTGGACGGCCGCATCCCGGGATTCGGCACTATCGAAAGCCTGAGTCTGGACGGTGTATATATTGCCGCTTTCATCAGACAGGGTGTAGGTTTTCCCGCCAACTGCACCCCCAACCGGCCACATAGTGTCAGTGGCATTGACCACGGTTATCCCCGCAGCCTGCGCCGCATCACGTAAGGGTTCACCGCTCACTGCATGATAGGGTTCAGCGGTATATGTAACAAGCAACCAGCCGATCGGGAGCATGAAGAACAATAGGAGAACCAGGATAACAGCCCATGAGCCATCCTTTCCCTGTGTCATACATATCCTCCATTTTGACTCCAGGAACGAAATGCACTCATTTCAATTCATCCCTCCTTCGTGCCGGACACAATCCAGCCGGGTTTTTTCATTTTCAGGAAAATAAGCGGGGGAACTGCAAGGAGGAA
Source organism: Methanomicrobiales archaeon (assembly GCA_028678905.1). GTDB lineage: Archaea > Halobacteriota > Methanomicrobia > Methanomicrobiales > JACTUA01 > JAJRCM01. Next base: position 3,105 of record JAJRCO010000048.1, on the reverse strand, counting down.
TGTCCCGAGCAACACGCCAAGTGTATAGGAAACGGCCTCGGCTGACGTAAAATCTCCGGTTGGCATGAGCCCTACGACAAAGGCAAATATAACCCCAAATGCACCCATGCCCCCTATCAGCCAGATACCCGGAATCCCTCCGGGTATTTTGAATGGCCGTGGGGCATCCGGTTTGCTATACCGGAGTTTTATGAGTGCAGCAAAGATCAGAATATAGACGATGCACAGTAACTCGACGGTCATGGCAGAAAGCATCCAGTATGCCTGGTTGACAGACGGCAGGAACACATACAGAAGGGAGATGAATGTTCCGATGAGTGCCTGGATAACCAGCACTGCCACCGGTGAACCATATTTGTTTGTCCGGTTGAACAGGGGTGGCATATTACCCTCATTGGCAACAACTCCGAGACCTTTTGCCGGGCCGATAAGCCAGGCGGCAAGGGAGACTACCCCGCCTATCGTGATCAATACTGCCATCGGCGCGATCGCTCCGGGTATATTGAGTGCGGTGAAGAAGTACTCGATTGCCTGCATAACACCTGCTGCCAGGTTGAGCTGGTCTGCAGGAATGACAAAGGCAATCGCCAGCGTTGCCATTACCGTGCAGAAGAATATGATAACTGCGGATATCGCCATTGCCTTTGGAAAATCAGTTTTCGGGTTTTTGGTCTCCAGTGCATGAAATCCTGCCATTTCCATACCTGCAAACAGAAGGATAACTGTGGCGAAGAACGGCAGGGTTGAGAGGTCAAGCGTTGGCACGATCTCTCCCAGGGAAAACGGCGGGAGAACAATGGCCGCCCCTGAAAGACTCCAGTACACCCCAAGCCCGATGATCAGGATGGACGGAATGATACTCCCGAGGATCACACCATAGTTCTGGAACTTGCTCGATACGTTCTCCCCGAAATACGCAACTGCCGTTGTGCCCCAGAATGCGATCATCATCACGACAAACAGGTAGACCGGGTTACTTGCGAGATCAGGTGAAATTGCAAACGCAAGAGTGGATGCAATGAAGGCAAGAACCGTCGGGAACCACACGAGGTTATTAGACCACTCGCAGAAAATGGCGGTAAAACCACCTTTTTCACCAAATGCCTCCTTACACCAGGCATACACGCCACCGTCCTTGTCTGCCAGCATCGTTGCCAGCTCCGCCCCGGCAAGGGATATCGGGATGAGGAAGAGGACGGTCCCGATAATATACCACCCTATGCACTCCCATCCATAGACTGCCATGGACGGGAAATTCCTGATACTGAGCACAGCAGCGACATTGATCATTGCGAGAGCAAAGATCCCCAGCACTTTTTGGGGTGCCATACCATTTTTCGGGGGCGTGGCGGAATCTTCACTCACGTTCGCCCCTCCGTGATACAATACATCATGTACTCACCCTTCCTGTTTTCAACTCCGTGGGTCTCATGTTCAAAACCCGGGAACTGCCTGTCAAAATCCTGCATCGATTTCAGGTACTGGAGCAGGGGTTCATTGTGTTTCCCTGTCCTTTCCCCGGGGGCAAGAAGCGGGATGCCCGGCGGGTACGGAATAATACCGGTCGCTACAATGCGGTTTCCTGCCTTTGAGACCAGAACCTGCTCCACATCTCCCCGCACGAGTGCCTTGTAAGCATCGGCATAGCTGACAGCTGGAACAGGGAGAATAGAGAATGCTTCCTGGAGCAGTTCGCACATCCTGTGTTCCTTCTTGAAAGTGTGCATCTCATCCGCAAGCATCGTAAGGGTCATTCCCCCGTACCGCTCCGGATGCGCATTTGTGAGATCGGGGAAGATCTCCTCAAGCGGGGTCTTCTCATCATAATGGCGTTTGAATTCGAAGAGCTCGGTGATCAATGTCCCCCATTTTCCTTTCGTAATGCCCATAGAAAAGAGAAACAGGATACAATAGTCTCCGGATTTTTCGTTGACTATCCCCCGGGTGCCAAGGAATTTGACAACAACGGGTGCCGGGATCCCCCAGGTATCCAGCGATCCGTCATCGCGGACACCGGGCGTTGTCACCGTTACCTTGATGGGGTCAAGCATGCAGTAATCATCCGGCAGTCCCGTAAAACCGTGCCATTTCTCACCGGGATGCAGCACCCAGCAGGACGGATTATCCCGCAGGGCCTCAAGGGTTGCATTCGCAAAGGGGACTTTCTTTTTCGTCTTTGGATCGGTGATTGCATCCGGCTGCCACATGCCGAACCACCAGTCTTTTGGTTTTCCTGTACCGCATATCTCACGATAGATACGTGCCATTGCCTGCCGGAACCTGATCGCTTCTTCAATAGAATCCGTGGTCAGCACCCGCCCCGCTGCACCGTCCATCATCTTTGACGACACATCCAGGGATGCCATGATGGTGTAGAGGGGCGATGTGGAGCTGTGCATCATGAAGCCTTCGTTAAAAAGGGCGTGTTCTATAGCTATACGTCCGTTTCTTACATGGATCATGGATGCCTGCGACAATGCCGCGAGGAGTTTATGGGTCGACTGCGTTGCAAAGACGGTCGGTCCTTTCTGGTCTTTCGCACCCTCCCGCATGGCGAACCGTTCACGATACAGCGGATTAAACCTGGCATACCCGTACCATGCTTCATCGAAGTGGATACTGTCCACACTTTTACCTAAGATGTTCTCAACCCGGGCTGCATGATAACAGAGACCATCATAGGTTGAATTGGTGATGATCGCGTGAACCGGTTTTTTACTCTCGATATCCTTGGTTATCGGACACGCATCGATCTTGGATTGAATCATCCCCGGAGTCATCTCGTCCGGCGGGATCGGCCCGATGATCCCATAGCGGTTCCGTGTGGGTATCATGAAGACTGCAACAGAATGAGTCATCGTCAGGGCGTGTTCTGCAGACTTGTGACAGTTCCTGTCAACCAGCACGACATCATCCTTTGTCACACGGCCGAAGAATACAATCTTATTTGCTGTGGAAGTACCGTTTGTCACGAAATAGGTCATGTCAGCGCCGAACACCTTCGCCGCATACCGCTCGGCTTTACCCAGTGGCCCGGAATGGTCCATCATGGACCCAAGTTCACCTACAGAGATTGAAAGGTCAGATCTGAAGAGTTGTTCCCCG
>JAJRCO010000002.1 GCA_028678905.1 Methanomicrobiales archaeon | reverse complement strand
GATTTTTCCTACATCTATGTCGATAGACTTCCTCCCAACGAGATGGAAAAGGTATATGAGGAGGTGAAACGGTTTAACCCTGCGGGATCATTTCCAGTATTGGTTATCGACGATGGGAAAACAATTGTGGGGTTCCGCGAAAAAGAGATACGGGAAGCGCTGGAATGACCGAAATGGAAAAAATTGATCAGAGAGAAGTTGATGAATTTTATATTCACCTGAAAGAGGAGCAGGAAAGTTCGGGCTATTACCTGAATCCTGACGTTAAATTCACCAAAGATCTCGTCCGGGGATTGATCGCCAATACACGCCGGTATAGCTACCAGTCCTGTCCCTGCCGCCTTGCCAGCGGAAAGAAAGCTGAGGATCTCGATATCGTCTGTCCCTGTGACTACCGGGATCCGGATGTGAACGAATACGGCGCATGTTATTGTGCGCTATACGTATCCCGCGCGGTATATCAGGAGAGAGAACCAGTGCAATCGATACCAGAACGCCGCCCTCCGGCAGCTGAAAGAAAAATACGCACCGAGCCGGCGACCGATCTGAACAATCTGCCCTATCCTGTATGGAGGTGCAGAGTCTGTGGTTATCTATGTGCACGTCCGGAACCTCCCGATGTCTGCCCGATCTGCAAAGTATCAAAAGAGCGGTTTGAAAGATTTATTTGATCCGGAATTTTTTTTCCCTCACCCGAAAGGGGAGCATTTCCGTTCCTTCGTCACTACAGAAAGATAAAACGGGGATGATCTATCGAAACCTATTCAATCAGGAAGAGCAGTTGCAGGAAACCCAGGGGGTCCCGGAACGTATCTGACGACATGCGTTCCCCGATGAACACTCTCTTTGTTTTTCCGAACCATCCACCTTCTCGCTCGGTAATGGTGTTGCCAATGGGCTCAAAAACGAACATCCGGGTATCCCGGAATTCCTCGCCCTCTTTCTCCAGAATTCCTTTGCTATCGAAGAGAAAAGTCCTCTTGACAATTCCATATTTTCCCCCTTCACGCTCTTTTACCCTGGACCGGTCCGGTACGATTTGGTAGGTGCGAGCGATCTTCCCGTATTTTCCTCCGGTCGACAGGGTAGCTAAGTTCTCTTCAAAAGCAAGTTTCCGGTTAAACTGCTCTTCTTTCTCTCCCGGATATTCGAGGATGGAATTCGTATCCCGGTCGTACATAAATCTGCGAAGAATTCTCCCGTGGATATCGTGTTCTCTTTCCAGTATTCCGTCCTTGTCGAAAGCAAAAACCCGAATAATTTTTCCGCTCGGGCTTTCCCGTTCTACAAGATGTGAATGAATGATTTACCCCCTCCCTGCATGGAAAAGAGTGTACCGATGCCCTGTCTTTAACTTTTTCTTCTGCGGGAAATGCATCTGCGCATCAAAGTGCATGCTAAATATGGGGAGCAAGAAAAAGTGAATCAGGAGTCTTCGTTGGATTATCGGGTATCGGTGAACCGTTGTGAGGATTTACGACCTGGAGTACCTGATCCGCGCCCTCCGGGAAAGTCTCTCGCCATGGGGAGGCATGAAAACTCTGCTGGGAGATGAAGAAACCATTCTTCTTAAATTGAACCTTCTCGGATCGACATCTCCCGAAGCGGCGGTTACCATCCATCCCGTCTTCGTCCAGGCAGTGCTTACGTTGATCCAGGAGCATGGGGCGAAACCATGTATTGGTGATTCTCCGGGAGGGCTACAGACCGGGCATCCTACCAGCGTCTCCTCGAAATTACGGGGATCGCCTCGATCGCCCGAGAGACCGGATGCACCATAATTTTCTTCGATGAAGACACTCAGCCCTACTTCTCCCTGAAAAGCCGCACGTTCAGGAATTCCAGGTCCCGCGGATTCTTTCCCAGGTCGATGCAGTGATTGCGCTACCCCGTTTCAAGACCCATCAGCTCACCACCATCATCGGAGCGGTAAAACTCCTGTACGGATATCTTCCAGGCACGCTGATGGCCGAGTACCATTTGCACACCGGTAAATGCAGCCACTTTTGCGGAACTGCTCTGTGACCCGTACACCACGTTTCCACCCACTCTTACGATGATGGACGCGATCATGGCCATGGAAGGTAACGGTCCCTGGCAGGGAAACCCGCCATCTCGGTCTGATCCTCTCCGGTCCTGAGTGAACCGCTCTCGACTATGTAATGGCCGACCTAGTGGGATTCGATCCCCTCCACATCCCCAGTATCCAGACCGCAGCGGAGAGAAACATGGGACCTGGAAGTCTGAACGAGGTCGAGATTCTGGGGGAAAACCTGGAGGATGTCCGATGCCCCGATTTCCTTCCACCCGATGCCCACCGCCTTCGCTACGTGCCGGAATTCTTCCTCACCGCCGCCCCAGACCCTTGCGGCAGTTCGTCCAGTGATCGACCCCCTGCGTTGCCGGTCCTGTGGGGTCTGTGTCGTGAACTGTCCTGCGCACGCGATCGAGAGCCGTGAGGGTTCCTCACCGTTTATCCGCAGCGTGCAATGCATCCGGTGCTTCTGCTGCCAGGAACTCTGTCCTACCGACGCGGTAGAGATCCACTTGCCTCTTCTGCGCAGGATATTCCGACGGTGATGCTACAGGTATTCCTGGATGGTCGCCTGGACGGTGTGGTCTTTATAGAGGTGGGAAAGGCGAAGCCCCAGTAATCGGATTTTCCGCCCATCCAGAAACTCCAGGAGCAGTTCCCGGGAAACGGTCCTGATGAGGTGAAGATCCTCAGTAGGACGATCGAGGGTGCGGGAACGGGTATGGGTGGCAAAACGGGTGTCCCGCACCTTGATGGTGATAGTACGGAACAGATACTGTTCTTCGACAAGAGATTGGTGTACATCCCTGGACAGGGAATCCATGGTCTCCTCCAGGACCGACATGCGGTCGGTATCGACCTCAAAGGTGGTCTCCCGGCTGATGGAGCGGGTTTCTATTCCGGTCCGCACACTCCCGACGTCTTCTCCCTGGGCAAGGGCGTGCATGTACACACCCCACATCCCGAAAAGCGATCGCAGCTCCTGGATATCAGTCTGGACCAGCTGACCCACCGTGGTGATGCCCCGTTCAACAAGCTCTTTCTCGGTCTTCCTACCGATACCGGGTATTTTACCCACTGGAAGCGGTCCGAGGAATGCCATAACTTCCTCGGGAGTGATCACGGTCAATCCATCCGGTTTTTGGAAGTCTGAAGCAATTTTTGCCACCACCCGACTCGGTCCGATTCCGATGGAACAAGTGAGACTTTCGTTTGTCCGGATCTCTTCTTTCATACGAAGCGCCAGAGAGGAAGCGGCGGTAAAGCTCCCTATTTGGGACACGTCCAGGTAGGCTTCATCGATACTCACCTGTTCGAGATGTTCACCGTAACGCTCCACGATCTGCATGATATGCCCGGAGGTCTGGATGTAGAGCGGAAAATTTACAGGGAGAAAAACGGCCTCCGGGCAGAGGCGGTACGCCCGGGAGATGGGCATACCGGAATGGACCCCGCATTTTCTCGCCTCATAGGAGGCCGTACTCACTACGCCTCTCCCCGAGCCCCCTTTGGGATCTGCACCGATGATCACAGGCAGCCCCCGCAGACTGGGGTTGTTCTTCACCTCCACGGAGGCGAAAAAACTGTCCATATCGATATGAAGAATGATCCGGTTCATTTGCCCGATAATATTCTATTCTTGGTAACTCCTTTTTTTTCAGATCTCAATCCTGTGCCGGGATTCCACATCCTTTTCATGCATTCTTGCTGAAGAGGTAGGAATCTACGATCACGCAGAGATAGGAAGGAGGACCATGGCGCAGTATATTTACCCACCTAGGTATACAGCTTTCCATGCAGGTCGTTGCGTTCAACGGAAGCCCACGAAAAGGGGGAAATACCGATCACCTCCTCCGTCACGTCCTAGACGAGCTGGAGGATAATAGCATTAAAACCGAGATGATCCAGGTGGGCGGTAAGAGCCTTCATGGCTGCACTGCGTGCGGTAAATGCTACGAGCGCCTCGATAAGCAATGTTCGATCGAAACCGACATCGTCAACCATTGTATTTCCCGGATGGCGGAAGCAGACGGAATACTCATCGGATCCCCCACCTACTTTGCAGATGTGAGCCCCGAAACAAAAGCGCTGATCGACCGGGCAGGATTTGTAGGGATGGCAAACGGTGGCCTCTATGCACAGAAGGTTGGTGCAGCCGTGATCGCGGTCAGGAGGGCCGGGGCCATCCATGCCTACGATACGATCAACCATTTCTTTGGAATAAGCAATATGTTCACAGTCGGGTCATCATACTGGAACCTGGGTATAGGGCTTGACCCAGGGGACGTCGAAAACGATGAAGAAGGATTAAGAACCATGCGCAACCTAGGGGCCAATATGGCCTGGATACTTCACAAAATTCACCGTTGAGGCTAGTGAGGCCCTATTTTCGATATTTCCGTTCTACAACCGGCGATTAAATCCAGGATCCTGCGCATCGGAGACGGGATCACTATCTATCGGAGTGGTTAAGAGACCGAGGTATCCAGGCAGCATGCAAAGAGCGGAGTACGCCCTACGCGATCTCCTGACGATGCTCCTGGCCATCGTCAGGAATATATCTGATGGCCATTTCAGGTAAATTCGAGGAACGTATCGCGCCCTGCACCGACAGGAGGCGGAATATCCAGAGTTTGTCCACCAGGTAGATATCTATAAGGATATTCTTTCTTATACCTATGACCGGGCGGAAACCTTTTCCTGACATGAACAGTCTGGACCACGTCTCCGAAGCTTATCAGGAATACCGGATCTTCATTCCAAAAAGAATGAACAATAGCACGATGGTGAGTGCATTGGCAAGCATGATAGGTAGAGACTGGATTTGCACCCCATACAGGAACCAGAGGCCGATTCCAGAGAGAAAGAGTACAATCATACCATAGGAAAGATCGTGTGCCGACCGGGTCTTCCAGGTCTTTACCACCTGGGGAAGAAAGGACGTGGTGGTGAGGAATCCGGCGGCCAGCCCCAGGATGGTAACGGCATCCATAGAAATGATCACATAACGTTGGTGTCGGAAAGATATCAGATGAGTGGATCCGGCTGCTCACCCATCGACACCGGAAGTGATCCTGCCTTTACGAATAACGGGGAATCAGTCTCGCGCAACTTCTCCAGAACGAGCCCTTTTCCTTTTCCGGTCAACGCAAAGATCGGTACTGAACCCCCGGCCTGCAGAAGCGCGGATCGGCTCGCGGCAGACCGGATCTCCCGGGACGCACAAGCGGAGACCAGATCGCAGGCATCGACCAATCTCCCTGCCTCCTTGCCGGATACCCCGGTGAGATGGACCCCGAACAGGAGGGCATCCGGAAACTCGGTCCTAAGCAACCCTGCAGTTTCCGCATCGGCCACGGTGACCGCCACCTTATGGAAGCCCAGGATATATGCGAGTCTAGTACCGGCACACTGATCCACTGCCGCGTCGGGAGAGATGATGTATCCGCCCTGTGCCTCGATGGTTTCCTGTACCTTCTTGATGGGCGAGGTTGAGACGAGCCCGGACATTCTTCCCCCAATTCCCTGGACCAGAAGGGGATTATGCACCACTACCGTTCCCGCACCCTCGCAGACGAGTACAGCACAATCGAGTATCCCTCTGCGGATTCCACAGCTGATCAGCTCGGACGCACCAAACACCACAAAATCCTGGTCTGAGAGGAGTGATCGTGCCTCCGTGCACATGCCGTACCCGCGGATTCTCTCCTCCATGTTTGCCTGGATCGCTTCTGGCGTCATATCCATCACCGGTCGACTAAACCTCCGGGCGAGAGGACACCTTTTAAGTAAAGGTGATCCCACTTCGACCACCTTTCCGTCTCTGATTACCACCCGGGCTTTTCCAATCGCCTCCAGCACATGCTCGTCTTTTTTATCCATCTGATCGTACCTTTAAGTACACACAATTTTCAATGTTGTGAATGAACCAATGACACATATTCGTGTACCCCTGCCCCGTTATTGGGAGATAGACCTGTTCAGAGGCATCGCGGTGCTGATGATGATCCTGTTTCACACAGTTTTTGATATTTCCTTTTTTTCTATTCTTCCCATTAACATCAGTTCGGGGTTCTGGAGGTACTTTGCAATCCTCACCGCATTCATCTTCATCTTTCTGGTAGGTATCTCTCTCAATATCAGTCACCATCGGTCATCCCCCCAGATCGACGGAAGCCACTATACGAAGTACCTGATCCGGGGAGGGAAAATTCTCGGGCTCGGTTTTGCGATCACCATCGTCACCTATCTCGTTATCCGGGAAGGATTCATTGTTTTCGGGGTGCTGCACTGCATCGGTGCCTCCATCATCCTCGCCCCATTCTTTTTCGGAAAACCCAGAATTGGTCTTCTCGCCGCTTTTGTTGTCCTGACAGGGGGTATTCTGGTTACCGGAATTACCGGCCCTCTTTGGCTCGCCTGGACCGGGATCCATCCGGCCTCTTTCTACACCCTCGATTATTTCCCTCTCCTTCCCTGGCTGGGCGTGGTCCTGCTAGGCCTTACGACTGGTACCTATCTCTATCCAAAAGGAATACGCCAGTTGCCCCTGCCCGATCGTCCACCGACCTCCACAGGCCCCGTTTGCTGGATGGGGCGCCATTCTCTGGAGATCTATCTGGTCCATCAGCCGTTGATCATCCTGGTACTTGCACTGGTTTTCCCTGACACCATCTGGTTTTTACCATGAACCGGGTTGGGTTACCTATCCGGTAGAAAGGGGGGAAACGGGTATGGAAGGCACTAGGAACGATTCGGTGATATTATTTGCATTCCGCTACCTCCCCGAACACCACATCCGAGATTCGTCAAAGCAGGAATTAAAGCGCGTCGCGTCCACACGTGATCCGATACGAAGGATATTTGGGAGGTTCGTATCCCGTCCCCCCATTCCTCATGATCCCTTTTAGTAGAAAAATTTCTATTCAGATATTACACGATGCCGGTGAGCATGAGTACTCCCAGGGCGACCATAACGATACCCATGGCCAGGCGCATCCACTTCTTCTCCTCTCCTCTCCAGGATTCCATCCTTTCTGGAGATACTCCAAAATAGATGCCAAAGAGGATGACAAAGAGAGGAAGGACAAAAACCGCGTTGTAAATGAGGAGATAGGGCATTCCCTGGACCAGGGTCATCTTGCTGGACAGTAGTCCGAGAATAGCGAGATAAATACCCCCAGTACAGGGTAATTCGAACATACTCACCAGCCCCCCCAGGACTATGGCGGAGGGTACAGACGCCTTCATGACGAAATTCCTGATGCTCTCCTTCCTGGATTCCGGAATGGACAGGCTGATGCCTTTGCCATACCAGAAGAAATCCTTCAGATTGACGATTCCTGCGACCAGGGCAACGACTGCCGCGATTTTGAATACGATCTCGGTGATGCCGGTGGTCTGGATCAGGGCAAAGAGACCCAGGCCGGACAAAAGATACACGGTAAAGACCGTGAAGATATAGGCAATTCCTACGGTAAGTATCCGTGACCGGACCTGGAGCGAGGTGAGATATACCAGGAGAAAGATGAGAACGGCAAAAGCACAGGGATTGATGCTGTCCACGACTGCCGCCACCATGACGGAGGCCATGGTAAGATCGATCGCTTCCCCGGGCGATATGTCATGAGGACCCCCTTCGTTCTTAATGTACGTAGTAGGGCAGATAGGATCATGCGTATAAAAATACTGAATACTTCCTTCCAGATTATCACGGATGGCATTTTCCCCGATCAGGGCACGGTCTCCGATAAACAGGGCCGGCACTCCCGACTGTGTGAATTCATAACGGGCGATGAAATCACGATAAAGCTCCTGGTTGGTGGAATTAAAGTAGATTTCGTAGGCATAGATCTGAACCCTCGGATATGTCGCTGACATCTCATCGATGAAGGGCTTGATGCGGGCACAATGGGGACAACTCTGCCCGTAGAAGTAATCTATGCAAATATCGCCGGCTCCGGTATTATTTACAGCAAGCGACTCGGGACAGCTGAGAGGGGTGACGCACTCCTCTGCCACCGTGATTCCCAGCAGTGCGGTGAGAAGAAATAACCCGCACAGGATCCCTACACCTCGGTGCATTCTTACTAATTTTCGGGTTATGAGTATTTAAAAACAGGTCCGTAGCCAAAATGGATTCTGGCGGGATACTCTGGAGGGGACACAGAAATAGCTATAAGATGTAACAGGTATGTTTCACGGGGGTCTTGTCGCCGACCTGAAAAGGGATTCAGGAGGAAACTCTAAAGTATCCAATTCCTTTGGGAAATCCCGCAGCGTTGGTATATTTCACGGTGTTTTGTGGGGTGGTGACCGTAAGCAGGGGGGCTATCGCATTGAACTGATGTTCCGGTAACCACATGGCTCCATCACCATAATCAACCACCGCATCATCCACCAGAAATTGCGCGTGGTCCAATTCGACCGCGGTGAGAGTGGCATTATCATAATTTACCACCCTGGTCAGTTTGTTTTTCAGGTCATTATTACCCAGGAGGTAAATCAGCACCTTAATCGGCGTATCCACAGAGTAATCGATGCGGATGTACATTTTCTCATTAATCAGATCGACACCGATCTTATTGATGTTGATATAGGAATACCGGAACTCGTCTGCCGCAGGAACTGGCATAACTAGACCGGCCAGCAACAACACGAGGATCAGGACTTCCCGGTATTTCATTATATAGTACACTAGCGGGAATATGTAATAAATTCTTTATGGTACCAAAAACGGAAATGACGCCCCAGGGCCTTATTATTTCCATAGATTCACAGAAAAATGTCATTTTCTTGATTTCGAGCCGAGAATGCCATCGGCTCACTGTGGGCAACCCGAGAGAGAGGTAAGGGGGTCAGGGCACTCTCTGCTGGGAGAGAATGATCTCGATACTTGACACGTTGGTCTTGCCACTGTCGGTATCGATCACTTCGGTAGAGGTAATAATCTGTTTTTTTGCTATGTTGTCCAGGAACCGGTTAAGAGCGATTTCTGCAGTATCCACGGCCCGGGAGATTGCCTTTCCCCGCGCCTTGATCGCTACTTCTTCGGCACCGTTGTTAAACTGTGTTACTACTGCAAGCACATAGTTCATTACCGGCTTATTCCCCACGAATACTGTGTTGTCTTTCTGCATACTACTCACCCTAGAAGTATTTTTTTGAATGAATTAATTCTGCATTCAACACCGATGCCCCGGCTGCCCCGCGAATGGTGTTGTGGCCGAGTGCGATAAAACGGAGCCCGGGCCGGACTCTTCCTATGGTCACCGTCATCCCGCGCCCCCGGTTCCTGTCCAGTCTCGATTGAGGGCGATCCGGCTGCTCCATTAATTCCACCGATCGATCGGGTTGAAGGGGGAGGCCTTCGAATGGTGCCCTGAACGACCGGAAGGCCTCCTTCACCTCATCCACCGATGCGCCGATATCGGCCCATACAGCAAGGAGGTGTCCATCGATGACTGGAACCCGGTGACAGCTTGCACTTACGTCGATAGGCGCATCCTCGATCCGGTCTCCTGAAAAGGTGCCCAGGATCTTTTTTGATTCCGACTCCATCTTCTCCTCTTCAGATCCGATATAGGGGATCACGTTATCGTAGATGGCCATGGCCGGCACACCTTCAAACCCGGCCCCCGATACCGCCTGCATGGTCGCCACCTGGATGTCCCTGAACGCAAATCTGCGCAGGGGAACAAGGGCCATGCAGAGCATGATGGTGGAGCAATTAGGATTGGTGACGATGAATCCATCCCGTCCCTTGTCTCTCTGTATGTCGATGAGCCCGAGATGATCGGGATTCACCTCCGGGATAACAAGGGGTACGTCCTGTTCCATGCGGTGCGAGCGGGCATTACTGCAGACGGCGATTCCCGCACGGGACACCTCATCCTCGATCCCGGTTGCGATTTCTGCAGGCAGGGCAGAAAAAACCAGGTCGAGATCTTTCACCGCACCAACACTGGTTGGACTTACGGTAAGATTTCCTGTCGACTCGGGAAAGGGCACATCCAGTCTCCAGTTCACTACCTCACGGTACTTCTTGCCCGCACTCCGTTCGGAGGCAGTAAGGACGGTGAGATCAAACCAGGGGTGATCCGCAAGCAGCTGAACAAACCTCTGGCCCACTGCTCCCGTGGCACCCAGTACTCCGACCTTGATCATGGATAGAAAGTTAATAGATGATGAAGTTATTAAAAGGTTTGATTCTTATTCCAGCCGGATCGCAGCGGATGGACAGATATCCACACAGGTTCCACAATCAACACATTTCTCCTTGATAACGTTCGCCTTGTCGGCCTTCATGCAGATAGCCTCTGCCGGGCACGATTCGATACAGGATTCGCAGGCCACACACTGATCTTCGTCAACGACTGCTGCCATAGGTAACTGTACTCCGACCTTATACCTTCGGGAGAAAAGGGTTAAAAGATTTCGATACAAACATTACCGAAGGCCCAAGACGTCATCCATCGAATATATTCCGGGATTCTTTCCTGCTACCCATTCCACCGCCTTGAGCGCCCCCCGGGCGAAAACGGCCCGATCGTACGCACGATGGGAGAGCTCGATGCACTCATAGTTGCCTGCAAACAGGACAGAGTGCTCCCCCACGATATCCCCACCCCGCAGGACATGCACTCCGATCTCGTTCCCCCGTTCTTTCATACCTTCTCTTCCGTACACTTTCTCCCGAGGTCCAGTCTCCTTTTCGATTATCTCCAGAATGGTCTTCGCGGTTCCGCTGGGTGCGTCCTTCTTATGGCGATGATGAGCCTCTACTACCTCGATATCATATTCTTTCAGATAATACGCCGCTTCCTGGATCAGTCTCCAAAAAATGTTCACTCCGACACTGAAGTTGGTAGAGATGACCGCCGGAATATTTCCCTCGATAGCTTTTTGCAGCTCCTGGCGCTGCACCGGGCTGAATCCGGTAGTACCAACCACCAGCGCAACCCCGTTCCTCGCCGCGGTCCTAACGTTCTCCACCGCTGCGGCGGCAATGGTGAAGTCTACCACCACGTCGGGGCAGGTCTCGGTGAGAAGACGCTCCATGTTCTTCGCCATGACCACCTTTGTTCCGTGGTAGGATCCCTCCCGCACATCGACTCCACCGACAATTACACAGGTCTTTGACTCGCTGATCACGTTTCCCACGATGGTGCCCATTCTTCCCAGGGCACCACACACCACTACCTTAATCATACGTCTGGAGCACCTTTTGCAGCTGCGCGGTCTTCTCCTTATCGAGTTCGTCAAGGGGCAGACGGGGCGGACCACCGGCATGGCCCCGCAGCTCCACCGCCTTCTTTACTGGAATGGGATTAGTATCGATGAACATTGCCCGGAACAGGGGAGAGAGCTGATAATGCAGATCCCGTGCCTTGGATATCTGGTTATTCATGTAATGCTCGTACATGGCGACCATTGGTGCCGGTTCGACATTCGCAGCGACCGAAATAACCCCTGCTCCGCCTAGGGCGAGAATGGGGAAGGTGATGCCGTCGTCGCCCGAGATGACCTTGAAATCTTCATCCCGGGTCATCTCGATAATCTTTGATATCTGGGTGATCCCGGCGTTGGAGTCCCCGCAGAACCCCTGACTAGCCTCTTTGATCCCTACGATACCGGGATGTTTGGCCAGTTCTATCACCACATCGACAGGAATGTTCTGACCAGTACGGCTGGGGACATTGTACAAAATCACCGGTATGTCAAGGTCCGCGATTTTGGTATAGTGTTTGATCAGGCCGGAGCGGTTGGGTTTATTGTAATAGGGACTGATGACCAGCACGCCATCGGCTCCGAGATTCTTTGCCGCTTTCGTGAACAGGACCGCTTCATCCGTGTTGTTAGATCCAGTTCCCGCTATCACTGGAACTTTATCATTGACTGCATCCACAGTGATCTCGATCACCTTTTCGTGCTCTTTTGGAGTGAGCGTTGCAGATTCCCCGGTGGATCCACAGGGAACTATGCCATGCACCCCTTTCAAAAGAAGAAATTCGATATTGGATCGTAAACCCTCGACATCAACGTCAAGGTGTTCGTTTCTTCTAAAGGGGGTGATTATGGCCGGGAGGACGCCTTCAAACATTACGATACACCACAGAACTCTGTAGATTGGTGCTATTTATAAATTATTGATTGAGGCGGAAAGAACACTTCCGGGCTACAGAACGAAAATTTCGATGATTGAACCGACTGTACGATTGGGCATGCAGGCTACCCACCCGCTTTCTGTTAATAGGAATAGAGTTATGCTGAGGGTTTTCTGGTATGGATCTTTCGGGTGACATAGCCGGCGACCCGATTCCGCACTCTCTTGCTTTCCATGACGGTCACCTGGCTCACGACGACCTTGTTTTCTTCGAAATCATCGGAAAATTTTTCTCCATGCTTGGAGATGAGCTCTGCTCCCAGTGTTTTGATGTACGTCGGTTTGATTCCCATGGTACTTCCTGAAACGATTGTGTAGTTTACTGCGCTGTAACGGGTTAAGAACATTGTGGTGAACCGATCGCGTAGTACGGTGAGAGGAGATTCATCTCCTATCCTGGCATCGGATGCTGATCCGTGCAATCATCTGGGCCACTTTGCGGGGATCTTCCCCCAAGATGCGGATCATGGCCTCTTTACCAACGGCTCCGCGGTCAAAAATGGCGTCCGGTACACCCTTTTTGCAACAGAAGGCCACCCCCCAGTCCATGGTCTGGATCCCGGGAGGTTCATGGACTCGGTCGAATTCACAGATCTCGAGCATCAGACCGTTCATGACCCCCAGTGCCTCTTCGGAGAAACGGATATTCGCTACACTGCGAACGGAAGGGTCGAACTTCATCGCGGTGAGCACCGCCCGGGCCATGTGGTCGCTGGCTCCAAATTCGATCGGCCCGACCGGATGAACGATACCCTTGAGGTGAACAATCCTTCCCGCCACCCCGGCCACGTCCTGGACTTCGCGAGCTTTGGGCACAGCGTAGACGATATTGGTCCCTACTTCGGGGATGAGTGAGGAATCCATATATTTCACGAGTTCCTGCACTGCCTCCGCTAGACGTTCCCGGACTATTCGTCGTTCCTCTTCGCTCATGCAGAGATCACCGCCCCAGGCGGACCCGGATGCCCCCCCTTATCCCGACTGTGGATAGAAAATGACAATACACCCTCCATCCTAGAGTATATACCATGGAGGCCCGGACGCTCGATATCACCGCAGGGATTGTTACGCTCATTCTTTTTATCATCCTTCTTCTCGTCTTCCAGATATTTGATGGATATGGCTATATCTTTGCCTTTGTCCTCTTCATTATCATCCTGAGCGTGGCTGGTTATTTCATCAATGAAAAGATCGCGTGATGTATCTCTTTTTTCCGTAGTAATTGAACATCACACGGAAGACGTAAACCGGGCAAAACGAGAGCCAGGTAATGGCCCGAACCTCATTTCCGTCGAAATCAAGTAACAGATTCTTTTTTCCTTTATACAGTATGTACCGAAAATTCAACACGCAAATACTCTGTCACCTGGGTTTTGTCGGATGGCCCATTTCCGTATACTTACCGGTCAATCTAAACAGAGAGAAGAATTCAATTTCCCATCCCAGGAACCGTGCGAGATCTGCCATATATTTCCAGGGCAGAAGGGATGGCCGATGTCAACCAATGTGATAACAGGAGGCAGAGGCCGTTTTCAGGAAGCTTCACTGGAGGGAGATTCCTTCGTATGTTCATCTGATTTTTCGG
>JAJRCO010000146.1 GCA_028678905.1 Methanomicrobiales archaeon | reverse complement strand
TCTGACTCTGTTCGTTGGGGAATGCCGCGGGATATACGACGTCCGGATTGGCCGCCTTGATCTTGGTCAGGGCGGTACGGAAGTCGGTTGCACCCATGGTGAAGCTCTCTTCCTCAACGACCTCGATATTCAGGTGGTCTCGGACAATGGTCGCATTCGCGGCGGTAACCACACCCTTCCCGTAGGGGCTGTCCTGATACAGGAACGCAATCCGGAGCGGACGGTCTGATGACAGATTGAATTTGGCATTGATTGCGGGCCGGATTACCTGATCGACAAAGCGGATCGTGTAATCCCCGTAGGTATCGGTCGTAGGGCAATGGTGGAAGAACATCTGGGTATTGATATCGTCACGGTGGGTGATGACCGGACTGGAAGCACCGGTCACGATGTAGGGAGTTCCGTGCTCCGCCACAATCGCCTGGTGCGCCGAAGTAACTGCGCTGGAGTAACCCCCCACCAGAATATCCACCTGATCCTCCATAATCAGCTTGGTGACCGCTTTCTGCCCTCCCTCACGGGTCGATTCATCGTCGCCCGCAATAAGACGAAGAGGTACTTTCGCGTTATACTCACGGATATAGACCCCACCCTGGGCATTAATCTCTTCCGCCGCCATCTGTGCGGATCGCCACATGTCGTTGCCCAGATTGCTGACCGGGCCAGTCAGGGAGGCAACGACCCCGACCTTTACCTCTTTTACCTGCGCCTGCTGGGTGCATCCTGCAGAGAGGAGCAACCCGACCAGAAGCACAGTGCCGATAATGCCATATTTCATCTTTTTTCCCCATGCTATGTAATAGCATGTCATAGTATGTTGTTCACCCGTAATAAAACCTGACGGAGTCAGCTGGAGCAAATGACGGGGTAATGACCACAGGTGTTTCTCTATCCGACCATTCGATAGTGCTCCTGGGAACCAGGCAATTCGGCGACCGAAAATACCTACTGAAGCCTGGTGAGAACGATGACAGTAGTGGATACGAGCTGCGGAAGCTTGAAGAATTGTAAAAAAAGGGTTATCCGGTTCCTGGTTTGTACCAGTCTGGAAGAACAAAATCCGTCTCTTTGAGAGCCTCTGGCCAGACGATCTTCGGCCGTAGTTCTCCCGCACTGTCATCCCAGATCAGCTGTTCCATGTACAGATCGAATTTGCTCTCGTGATACTGGTTGGCGAAGGTGATCTTTCCACCTTTCATCGCCTCCATCATCTGGGGCACTTCAATGGTGGCCAGCGCTTCCTGCACCTTCGACCGGTTCATCGTGCCTGCTTTTTCCACCGCCTCCTTCGTGATATAAATCGATTCGTAGGTGGCGGCTCCCATCATGCCCGGGAATCCCTGCCACTTTTTATCAAAATTCTGCACGAATTGCTGGATCGCAACAGAGGTGGAACCCCGGGGAACGGCATAGGGGCTGAACCTGCTTTCCAGGATCGAGAATTCTCCATATCTTCCGGTGCCGCTGTAGTAGTCCGGATCATCGCAGGGTTCGATAGCGAGGATGATGGTGTCCATACCCACGTCTCTCCGTGCCTGCTGAACGAGCGGTATCTGTTCGTTCAGGAACGACGCCGCGTAGATCACGTCCGGGTTTGCCGCCTTGATTTTGGTCATCTGCGTCCGGAAATCGGTGCTGCCCATGGTATAACTCTCCTGTGCTACCACCTGAATGGGAAGATTCTCACCGGTGATAGTGGCATTCATCGCACTCAGCTGACCCTTCCCGTAGGGGCTGTCCTGGTAGATCACAGCCATCCGGAGCCGGCGGCTTTCGGGGAACGAGAACTTCGCGTTGATCGCAGGGCGAATAACTTCCGATGCGAACAGAGTCGTCACCTGGGCCGAGTCATCCGTATTGGGGCGGTGGAAGAACATGGAGCTCATATCGATGTCTGTTCTCCTCGACACCGAGGTGCTGGAACCTCCCGAAACGATGTACGGGACTCCCTGTTCCGCAACGATGGACTGGTGCGCCGATACCACGGCGCTGGAGAACCCTCCCACCAGTACATCTACCCCGTCCTGAGTGATCAGTTTGGACACCGCCTTCTGGCCCCCTTCCCGGGTGGACTCATCATCGCCCTGGATGAGGACGACCTGAACTTTCTTGTTCAGTTCCTTAACAAAAACCCCTCCCTGGGCGTTGATCTCATCCGCAGCGAGGACTGCGGATTGCCAGATGTCCTTACCGGTGGTGCTCGCGGGTCCGGTCATGGACGCGATGACACCTACCTTCAACTCACCCTTCTGCGGGATTTGTGTAGTCGCGCAGCCAGCGATCAGGCCGAATATGACGAGTAATCCGATGCAAAGAATCACTTTTTTCACGATTTCACCTTATCCTTGCTATGTGATAGCATGACATACTTACTCAGATCGGCGACCGGCCGATAAAAATATTGTCATCGTATCTCTGGAAATGGCCTCTCCTTCATCCAATTTCGGGGAAAGGACATGTCCCGCGGGTTTCTTTATTGCCTGAATCTCACGGTAAATGTGGTAAAGTGACGATTTTCAGGTGTGGCGGAAAAGCGAGGGAGGATTAACCGATTTGCTGGTGCCATCGCGCACATTCATCTTGCAGTTTCTGACGCATCCCGGTCAGCAACCGATTCATCATGCGAATAAAAGCTAGCAGTCCCGGAATGGTCTGTCCTTGGGATGTCACCAATTTCAATACTTCAGATGATTAAACC
>JAJRCO010000029.1 GCA_028678905.1 Methanomicrobiales archaeon | reverse complement strand
TCAGTTAGTAATGTCCGCGATCGCCGGATTCGGTCATCTTGAACGGCAAAATCTCTTTGTAGCCCTTCATCTTGACGATGAGGCGCGCGCTGAACTCATGCGGTTCGGCAGGAGTTTCACGACTCTGGAGCACACGAGGGTCTTTCTCGATTGAAGCCAAAGCCAAGACTTCGTCGCTCCCAGGACGGCTGATAACCACGGACACGATAGAACCGTCCTCCAGTCTTGTGGGCGTGAACCGCATGCGTTCTCCGCCCTCCGTGTTCACGATCTCGACAACGCCCTGCACGAAATTTCCTGCGACCGGAACTGGATCGGGAGCGTGGTGATGGCCAACGGAGCTTGACGGAGCTAAACCGTCGGCAGCACGCACGCGAACCTGCGCTGCAGCCAATGCCGGGACATGATCGACTAATATCGCCTCGATCTCGGCCGAGACGGCGTCTGCTTCGCGGACTGTCATATCACCGGCGACCGCAACATCCAGTTCCGTCATAAGGCGATGCCCGAGCCAGCGCGCGCGGATGCTGAGCACTTTGCTCACGGCTGCGACATGGTCCACCGCGTGCTTGATTTCCGCGATAACGCCGGGCTCGACGCCGTCGAGCATGCGGGTAAATACCGTCTTGGATGATTGCCAGACGATGGCGAAGATCGCGAGCGTGATGAGCAGACCGATGACGGGATCGGCGAAGGGATAGCCGAACCACACTCCGGCCGCGCCGAGCACCACAGCAAGGCTGGTAAATCCGTCGGTACGGGCGTGATAGCCATCCGCGATCAGCGCCGCGCTGTCGATCTCTCGGGCCACCTTGATACGAAAGATCGCGACCGCCTCGTTACCGAGGAACCCGACTAATCCCGCCGCCGCCACGGCCGACAAATGGCTGATCTCCTGCGGATGAACCAGCCGCTCTATGGCCTGATAGAGCGCGACCAGCGCACTGGAGAGAATGATCGCTACGATGGAGATACCGGCGAGGTCTTCGACCCGCCCAAGGCCGTAGGTGAAACGGTCGGTGGCCTTGCGCCTTACTAACTGGAACGCGATCCACAGGGGGATGGCGGTCACGGCATCGCCGACGTTGTGGATGGTGTCGGCGAGCAATGCCACGCTTCCGGAC
>JAJRCO010000162.1 GCA_028678905.1 Methanomicrobiales archaeon | reverse complement strand
GAACACCAGTCGTACTCGGCCGCGGCCCGCCCGCTCGATCCGCACGTTGTCGTTCGACGCCGGGAGGCGGCGCGGCTCGAGCGCCCCCCGCGTGAGCCTGATCCGCAGTCCGGCGGTGACGAACAGGCCGTGGGTGAAGCCGGTGACGTCCGCCGGGTACTTGCCACCCTCGACTTCGAGCGCGAGCGCGCGCGCGAATCGCCACGACGCCTGCGCCTGGAGCCACGGCCCGCCGCCGAGCCCGCCCGAGCGGGCTCCCCCCACTACCCCGCCGCTCCACGCGCCTGCGCGCCCGTCGAGACCGAGGGTGTAGTCCTGGTAGCGGACCGCGCCGGCGCCGGTGGCCGAGGCGGAGGCGTCCATTCCCCACGTGCTCCCCAGATCGACGCGGACGTGTGCCGCGGCCCCGATCAGTGCGCTTCGGGTGGCGTCGATCCGACGCACGCCTCCCCCCTCCCCGGCGAGCCAGGCGAGCCACGGCCCGCTCGCGAATGCCAGCACCGGTCCGGCGGTGGCGACGCCGCTGATCGTCCCACCCTGGAGCCACGAGCCGTTCCCCTGGGCGAGGATCCCCGCGCTCCACACCCGCGCTCCTCCGAGGGGCACGAGCGTGAGGGCGCTGGCACCGGCCTGGCCGGCCGTGCCGCCGGAGGTGAACTGGGAGAGGGAGAAGCTACCGCCGAGCCGGAGACGCGGGCTGGCGATGACCAGACGGCCGGCGACCGAGCCGGCCGATCCCGACAACGAGTCCGCGTAGCGGGCGTGGAGCCCGCCGACGCGGACCGAAAGGTCCTGACCCTGGAGGGGTGGCGCGTGGCAGAGGAGCAGCCCGACCGCGCCGGCGGCGAACGCCAGCCTCACCCGGTCCCTTCGGGCGCTCCGGGTGGTCGCTGCTCCGACGGCGGGCGGTGCTCCCCCTCACCCGGCACGCCGGGCGGCAGCCCGGGTGGTCGGTGTCCCGAGCCGCTTCCCCCGTCCCGACCGGTGCGGTCCACGTCCCCGCTACCATCACCGCGCATCATCCGCCGGCCGACCTCCTGCGCGTCCAGACCTTCGGACTGCATCGCGCGCGCCGTGGAGGGGAGATCGAGCAGCTGTCCCACCGAACGGTTGCGACGCATCGCCTCGACCACCACATCCACCGCCTCGCTGGTCCTGAGCCCCTGGGCGGAGAGGGCGGCTGCGACGGTAAGACCGGGCGCGACGGCCGCGGAGGTGCGAGCCGCGTGCACCACCTGCCCCACCTGGTCGGGGTCGAGTCCGCGCCCGAGCGCCTCGCCGGCCGCCACGACCACGGCGGGCGGCGGCGCCGTGAGTCCCGCCTGGACCAGCGCCGCCTGGCCGTCGCCGAGGCGGGTCGTGTACTGGCGGACCGCTGCGAG
>JAJRCO010000203.1 GCA_028678905.1 Methanomicrobiales archaeon | reverse complement strand
TCAGTTTGGAAGGCCCAATACAAGCGAAGACTTTCGGGGGGAAGTACCGCGGCATTGCTCTTGCCCTTGTCGTGAGTGGTCCATCTTGACCGTTCAAATGATGTGGGTCTGGAGATTGAGGATGAATCGGCGAGCAGAGAAAGCAAGAGCGTGTTCGGAGAAACAGCTAACGGGACAGTGGGGTTTTTCGGTCCTGGAAGTTCTTGTCACGGTCGCTGTGATAACCATTGTCTCAGCCGCTGCCGTTATTGGAATGACCCGCGCGCGCGCCAGCATGCGTCTGGCCGGTACGGCTCGAGAATATGCATCCTATATCGAAAGGGCAAGAATAAATTCGATTCGGCGTCATGCCGACGACAGCACTGAGTGGGCAAATGTCGCGATTAATTCGAACCGAACGAGCTATGTCGTCACAATGGATACAGACGGCGACGGAACACTGGAATCGCGTACGATTCAACTACCTGAGGGTCTGAGCTTCGAGACACAAGAGACGATCGCGTTCGATTGGAGAGGACGCACCCAGAATACAGTCGGTGGCATTACTACCTCCAATGCTCAGGTCGCAATCACACTGAGAAACACCTCTGGTACAGCTTCAGTGGATATTACTGGCTCTGGAGACGTCACGATTAACAGTCAGGTTTTTGACGATTCAGTGCCAAACATAAATCTTAACGTGCCTGACCTGGGGGCGAGCGCCGGGGCGTCATCAACCCCGGCTTCAACTCCGACTCCTGGTGCTTCGCCGTCCCCGACCTCTTACCCATCAGCTACGCCGACACCAAGCCCCGGTGCGAGTCCCAGCCCCACATCAACACCTACGCCAACACCTACGCCAACGCCGTCACCTACACCTAACCCAACGCCGACTCCAACACCCACACCCACACCTCAGCCGACGCCAAGTCCTTCCCCCGTCGTCCCTTGTGTGTTGGTAGCTTCGCCCACCGTCTTGAGCATTGCAGCTAACGGGGTGGCGACAGTTAGCGTCACCCATAATTCTTCAGGAAGCGTCACAGTTACAAGTACGTCGAGTAAGCCTTCGGACTTGCAAATTACTCCGGCAAACCAGCTGGTTGCGTTCGGAAGTATCGGCACATTCACAGTCAAGTCCAAGAGGTCGACCGGTGCCTACTCAGCGACATTTTCGAGCAACTGTGGAGAAACGATCGTATCGGTCATAGTTCAATAGACTGATCAACAAATAAG
>JAJRCO010000367.1 GCA_028678905.1 Methanomicrobiales archaeon | reverse complement strand
GATCTCGTACTGTTCAAAGGGAGTGTGCGAGTCACCGGAAGGTCTTCACCGGACGCACTGTATTCCAGTGCCCTCGTATCCTTCGACACTATGGGAATCGATCAGTGTCATGCCATCGGAGTATCCCAGTTCTATGGCCTCCAGGGTCGCCTACTTGAACAGATGAAGAAGGAAAAAGAGCGGAAATAACTCCATTTTTTTTCAGAAACGGGTGGATCCTGCCTCTGTTGACACTTATTCCATGCTTTTCCACGTCATGCAGATCTAGGGAGAATCCTTCCTGAAAATTTCAACCCATGAAAAAGAACGGAGAAATGGAGTTAATGCACCAAATATTTTTTTGAAAAAAAGAATCAGAGGATCTTTTTGCCGGCGGTTGCTCCGGGAGTGCACTCAAAGACGTGCGTGATCTTTACTACTAACAGTGTCTTTGCGGGATATTTCTCATTCTTCGCCTTGATGATCCCCTTCATTTTTTCAAAATCTGGCCCACTGGTTTGAGCCTCCACCCTTCCTTTGATCTGGAAACACCGTTTCACGTCCGGATCGTACACATAGATTGCAATGTGCGGATTTTCCCGGACATTTGCCAGGGTTTTTACCATGTAATTATCGCCGATCCAGATGGTGTCGTCTGCCACCAGCTGCACGAAGGCAATAGGGGTAACGTTGGGGATCCCATCCTTCGATGCGGTGGCCACCGGGAAAATCTTGATTTTCGCGAATACCGATTTCATTTCATCATTCAGCTTGACCATGCGTCTCAATCCTTCCCTACGCCATGCAATGACGTCATATCTTTCATTACTTCCTGTACTATATCTGCCTTATGCGCTGAGGAACGCAACAACGAGAGGGAGATATCAGGGCGATTTTTGGAAATACAGAAAGTTTTAATCAGACGTGGACACAATAACGAGTAATATGAGTGCCAATTTTTTAAAGCGCTTCACCAAACCGAAAATTCATATCGTACCAAGCCCTCCGCCCCCTTCAATCGCTCATGGAGCAGGCCTGAATGTGCCTGAGTACAAGATCAAACCGTATTTTATCGTTGCGTCCGTCGAGGTCGGAAATACCACCACCAAGTGCATCCTGACCGGAACCAATCTGGAGGACGGGCGCAGCTACGTCGTCAATAAGACGGTTCGGATGACCAGGGATATCCGTCCTCCCAAACCCGGGGAACAGGTATTTGGGGAGACTCTGGATGGAACCGAGATTACCAGGGAATCAGTGACCGAGCTAGTACGCGATGCCTTGGTCGAATGCCACCGGGAGGTTCACCTGAGCATCGCCACTGATCTGGATTTTGTCGTGCGCAGCACCGGCGTTGTCGCGGAGATGGATTCCCCCGACCAGGTCGGGGACTTTGTGATCGCCCTTGCAAATGGATGCCTGCTTGCCGGGGTGCCGCCCCGGAAGATGACCCCCCCCATGTCCAAAGAGAATCTGCCCGCCAAATTACAACCCTTCAGCTTTGCGGATAAGGTGGTCTTTGTCGGGGCGGTCGCCGGAGTGGTCCCCCCCATCGGCAGCACCGGGGTAGAGATGGTAGCGAACGAGATGGAGGGGGAACTCGCGATGGCCGGGATCAAGGAGGGAGCAAAATGGACGGGGGTTGATTTCCGCAACCCCTGCGTGACCATCGATTTCGGAACCACCCTGGATGGGCGGATCACCAGCGATGTGCTGCCAGAGGCGCAAAATCCCTTTGCCAGGACGGTAGGTAACTTCTGCGGTCTCGCCGGAGCCATCCCCGATGCCTTGGTCAGGGGGACAGGCAAGGTCAAGACCAGGACCGGCACTGCACTGGACCTTCTGGGTGAGGAGAGTACTGTGGGAAGGATCTCCCTGCGCCGATCGGGTAGGGGGGTAATCGATCAGTTTGTGGACCGCTGTCATCAGCTGATCGATATCCGGGTGGTGCCTCCCGACCGGAAGAAGTTCGGGCGGGTGCCAGTATATGCGGACGTGGCCGCAGCATCAGGGGTGGCTCTGATCGGATGTGATGCTGGATTGAACGGCAGTGCTATTCCCGAACTGGAAGTGATCGGGCATGAGATCGCGGCCGCTCATGGAGTAGGGGATCTGTTCACCGAGGTGATCGATCGGGTCTGCGCTCGGATGGCGCTGCGCCTGATCGATGTGGCTATTGATCTGCAGCTGGTGCCACAGAACTCTTCCATCGGGTTCACCGGGCGGGCAGCTATTTCCGGAAAGAAACCCGAATATATAATGGAGGGGATTCAGGAAAGGGGTATATACCCAGATCCCTATGATCATGTGGTTTTCGTTGATGACGGTCTCGCCAGGGGTGCTGCCCTGATGGCAAGGTGCATGTGCTCTCTGGGGAAGCCGAAGAACCCTCTGGGAGGGGTACGGGGCGGACCATGTATCATCAGTCGAAGGATGAAAATCGGAAGGTGAATTATGGCAGAAGAAGGAGAAGAACAGAAAGAACTTTTTGATGTACTCATCCCACCCGGAGTGCCGCGTACGATCATCGTAGCCGTGCTCCGGAAGTATGACGTCACTCTGGTGAAAAGAACAGAGAAACTGAACTTTGCTAACATGGATGGTACGGAAAGGGAACTGCTTGCCTTCCGGGGAAAGCAGGATGTCGTTGTAAATGTGGAAAAATTCATGATCGAAGAGCTGCGGAAATTCGTGGAGAAGAGTCCGGTAGAGGATACCGGTTCGGAATAGAACGAATGTTGGGGCCCCTTCGGGTTTACGTTACGTCCTGTTGTTCTCTCCTCAGCTCTAGCAAACGGACCCGATCCCCCCTGTCGTGTTTTTTACGGCGGACATGTTCGATCGAAAAACGCGTTCATTGCGGTAGCCGTAAAGGAAGAAACCCCGTTTCCTTGGAACCAACCTTTATTTCTTGCCCAGTAACTGCAGCAGAAGCGCTTTTTGGGTATGCAGGCGGTTCTCTGCCTGATCCCAAACCACGCTCCGGGAAGATTCTAACACCTCATCCGTGATCTCCTCACCCCGGTGGGCAGGAAGGCAGTGCATCACGATGGCCTGTGGTGATGCGATCTTCAGGAGATCTTCAGTGATAGAGTAGTCTTTCAATCGCTCAACGCGGGATGCCCGGTCCTTTTCATCCCCCATCGAGACCCATACATCGGTATACAGCACATCCGCCCCTCGTGCTGCGTCCTTTGGGGATTCGGTCACCCGGATCGTACCTCCCTGTTTTCGAGCGATATCGAGGAAAGTATCCGAAGGGCCGTATCCGCCTGGTGCGGCGATGCAAAGATCGATTCCGGTGAGAGGGGCTACAAGGATCCAAGAGTTGCATACGTTGTTACCGTCGCCAATCCAGGCAATCTTTCTTCCCGCGAGATGTCCGAAACGTTCCTGCACGGTCATGAGATCGGCCAGAATCTGGCAAGGGTGTTCCCGGTCGCTTAAACCGTTTATCACTGGTATACTCGCATACTGTGAAAATTCTTCCAGCGTCTGGTGACGGTTGGCGCGGATCATCACCCCGGCCACGTAACGGGACATGACCCGGGCTGTGTCCCGAATCTCCTCACCTCTGCCCAGCTGCATATCCCGTGGGTTCAGAAACAGGGGAGTTCCTCCCAATTCAGTCATCCCCACTTCGAAAGAGATCCTCGTGCGGGTGGAGGCCTTCTCAAAAATCATCGCGAGAACCTTGCCTTTCAGATCCTCTCGTATCTCTCCTCTCTTCCTTTCTTTCTTGAGAGTTCTTGCATGTTCGAGCAGATTGGCCAGCTCTTTTCCGTCGAGATCGCTGATGGATAAGAAATCCTTTTTCATCGAATCTCCTGCATGTGGTGAATTCGTTTTTCCAGAAGATTCCGGGTCCCGATATCTTTACGGTGCCGGACATGTCCACTGACAGAAGAGGCACCCTTTTCTGCGGTCACCTCTGCTTCTTCCAGGGTGTTGCCGACTCCCACAAAGGCCAAGGTTCTTGAAGCCTGGGTGTAGAGAGTTCCTTCCTTTTCTTCCACGTTTGCATAGTAAATTAGGGCATCGCCGTAATCTCCGATGGTGAGGGGAGCATTCATCACCGGAGTTTCTGGATAACCGCTGGGCACCAAGTATTTGCATACCGTCGCCATGTCGTCAAAATGCACCCGTGAGGAGGAGAGAGTGCCCTCCGTAATATGGCAGAGAATCTCCGCCAGGTCCGAACATAGAACCGAGAGAACGTTCATCGCCTCCGGGTCACCAAAGCGGGCATTGAATTCCACCACTTTGGGGCCCTCCCGGGTATTCATGAACTGTCCGTACAGGATACCCCGGAAAGGGTATCCTTCTCGTGCGAGTGTGTTCATGGCATCCTTCATGATCTGTAGGGCTTGTTCATATTCCGAATCACTTACAAAAGGGAGCGTGTGATCAGGCATACTGTAAGCACCCATTCCGCCTGTATTGGGGCCCGTATCGCCTTCGTAGGCCCTTTTATGGTCCTGCACCAGGGGCATGGGAACCAGATGGAGACCATCGGCGAAAGCCTGGAGAGTGAACTCCTCTCCCACCAGGCGCTCTTCGAGGACCACGTGTCCGTGCAGAGACCGGATATACGCGACAGCCTGGGTGCGATCGATCTGCTCTCCCATGATCCGCACTCCCTTCCCTCCGGTAAGACCGATGGGCTTAATGGCGAGATCACCGGTATACTCATTCACGAAATCGATAGCCCCCTGTTCCTCATGAAACACCCGGTAGTGCGGACAGCCAGCGATGCCATGCATCCGCATCATCTCCCGACAGAAGGCTTTGTCGGTCTCCAGTCGGGCCGCCGATCGCGAAGGACCAACGGACCCGATCCCTGCCTCTTCTAAGGCATCGCTGATCCCGGCTTCAAGGGGCGCCTCCGGACCGATGATCGCAATATCGGCCCGTAGTCCGGT
>JAJRCO010000338.1 GCA_028678905.1 Methanomicrobiales archaeon | reverse complement strand
TTTCTGAAGAGGATCTGAGAGCGGCCCTCAGTGATATGAAAACGTATGTCGACGTGACCGAAGAGGACCTTCTCAAGATCTATTCGCTCGCCCTGCGGCATGCAAGGGAGAGGCTGACCATTAATATGAAGGTGTCCGAAGTGATGACCATCGATACGGTGGCTATAAATGAGGATGCCGACATCGAGGAGGCGATTAGGCTTTTTTCAGGTCACAGGGTGAGCGGGCTGCCTGTCGTAAATAATGAGAACCGTGTCATGGGAGTGATCACGGAGGCCGACATTCTTTCTGTCATGGGGATGAAGAGGGGACATACCTTTAAGGATATCGTGGCGCGCCTGTTGGGTGAGCCAGTGCCGGGAAACAAAGCAGGAAGCACCGTCCGGCAAGTTATGACATCGCCAGCGATAATAACGACTCCCGACGCCAGTATCCTGGAGGTTGCCGGAATATTGGAAGAACGAAGGATCAAGCGACTTCCCGTGGTAGACGCCGGGGGCGTGCTGGTCGGCATTGTCTCGAGGGCGGATATTGTGAGGGTGGTCGGGAAGAAATGAGCGGCTTTTTCTCGAAAATGAAAGGCGGGGCAAAAAGTCCTCCAGGCGTGGGAATGATGGAGATAGTATGGTCATGGCTCGGATCTTCAGTCGGGATAGGGCTGTGCGGATATCTTTCCGCAAAATATTTTGAACCGAGGGATTTGAGTCTGATAATAGGGTCCTTCGGCGCATCGGCTGTCCTCGTATATGCCGCAATAAAGAGTCCCCTTGCTCAGCCGAGAAATCTTCTTGGCGGGCATATACTTTCGGCACTTGTCGGCGTCGTATGCTATAAATTCTTCGGAGATACGCTTTGGATAGCCTCAGCTATGTCCGTCTCTATTGCCATCACGGTGATGCTGTTTACGAAGACGCTCCACCCGCCCGGAGGCGCAACGGCCCTGATAGCCGTCATAGGAGGGAAAAAGGTCCATGACCTTGGCTTCCTCTATGCGCTCGTCCCTGCCGGTCTCGGCGCTCTCCTTCTCCTGATCATTGCACTCGTGGTGAATAATATCTCGAAACAGAGAAAGTATCCGGAGTATTGGCTCTGATTTCGGGACCTACTTGCCCCAGTCTGGCTTGAGTCTAGACCGGTGGTGTAGATATTTTTCAGCCGAGAGGGCTGCTAGGCAGCCGTTGGCAGCAGCGGTCACTACCTGCCTGACCTCAGTGCATATAACGTCGCCCGCTGCAAATACTCCGGGGATGGGCGTCTCCATCATTCTGTTTGTCTCGATGCATTCCGTTTCGGTCAGTTCGACAGACCCATAAAGAAAGTCGACTATCGGTCTGCTGCCGTGTATGTAGACGAAGACGCCGGACAACGGGATTTCCTTTTCCTGTTTGTCAGGGCCGACGATCCTGATCTTATCTACGGTCTCGTTGCCCTCGATAGCGATTACCGAACTTTCCAGGATTACCCTGAGGTTTCCAGCTGCAAGCGATGGATGGCTTTCGACCTTGAGTTTTTGGGTTGGCGAAATCAGATATACTGTTTCGGCAAACCTTGTTAAATACCCGGCCTC
>JAJRCO010000126.1 GCA_028678905.1 Methanomicrobiales archaeon | reverse complement strand
TAAAGGATGAAAAAAGGAGATTAGAACAGGGAATGCAATCCCTGGAAATTGATACCCTGCATGAGGGAATTATATTCTGCTATCAATACATTTCCCGAAACCGATGCGACGGAACAGCGATTTTTAATATACAGCAATCCTCGCGGAGAACCCTCTATTGGACATTCCAGCGCCTGATTTCCACCCAGAGAAATAATGTGGCAGCCCGGTTCGCTGGGGAGATCCGCACTGATTACATTCGGAAAACAGAGGATGGTAATTTTTACAAAGGAATTCGATTTCGAGGGATTATTATAGGTTCTCTCCGCACCGATGACGCCGGGTAATGCCTTCACTTCACCCGCGAAGGTGGTGGACATGGTCCATCCTGAGGGGGCGACCGGCATATAGCTCAATAGCATATCAGGAGTGATCGTCTGCTTTATGGTCTGTGGGGGAATTGTCGAGGTTTGGGTGTGCCCTCCCGTCGTTACTGTGGTAACCGTATTTGTAGGTTGAGGAGTCTCAACTGTACTTGTACACCCGCTGCAAAGGAGAAACAAGATCAATCCCAAGGCACAAAAGATATGAATTTTCGGAACCATTTCAAGATCCTCGGTATCATTGACTCCTGCTATATCATATGCATAGCGAATTTATATTGGCTTGAAGATTAGGGGATAAGATAGAGCCAGATATAGGCCCCTATAAGGGGGACAAAACACCCAGCCCATACTGCCTTATTCCAGTCAAAGACTACCTTCCCTTTCATGGGATGCACCGGAATCAAGCTATACGCCGCCAACACGATGTTGATAGAAAGGCCCGTCGTGCCCGCCAACGCAAGGATACCTCCGGCAGATATTAGCATAAGAGAGAACAGGGCGAAAATAACGTTCACTGCAGGCCCGATCAACGACACGAACATCATCTTTTTGGGCTCCAAATTTTTGAGACCTTCCACAAGAGTCCGGGAAGGTTTGCCGAACACGAAATGGAATATAGCGGCATTAAGGAGCAGAATAAGAGTTCCCAATCCCCAGAACTGGAATTCGGAGGGGCAATGAAATTTTTTGGCTACTACGCTTGTGATCACTTCGTGCCCCAGCACTGCCACGGCCCCCACCAGGAGGAAGAATACCAGATTGACAATCTGGATACTCAAATTTCCTGCGATGAGGAAAGCCAGTGCAAAGAGGAGGATACTGATCCCAATGGCATAGAGTTCCTGCATTGTCAGGTGGGAGAAGGCAGGGGCTTGATTCTTGGGATGAAGGTTTAATAGGTGGATTTCCTTGAGTCCGGCCAACGCGATGCCCCGGTTGTACAGAAATTTCACGGCCGATTCCCCCGCTTTTCGAACCTGAGGCGAGAGAGTAGTATTGAGCATATTACCTTCGTGTCCTGAACTTGCTGACGGACCTGCGGAGGAGGGTCCCGATCCTGAGACGGCATTTCCTGCTGCTGCTAGTCCCACTCCCGATACAATGGCACCCAGAAGGTATAGCCAGTTGGAGGATTTTCCCACCGTAGCGGTAGTAGCCTTCACTGTATAGATACCTTGGGAGAAGGTGGGAGTCCCGTATACGTTCGAGGCTTTTGGTATATCGACGGATGCCGGGATATATTGGCTTAAGATAGAGCCGGAAGCTTTTTCTTCGAAAATGATGGGAAGTACATAACCTACCGAGAGAAAAATTCCCAATGTAAAAACAAGGACTAGGCAAATTGCGGCTGTGCGGTCCGTACTCATAGTGTTAAAAAAATTTTAGAGAATAAATACGTATTGATATCCTTCAACGATTTCCTATTTCGTTTGGCATGACAGCACCATTCCCTCCTGATTCGGAGGATTTCCAAAAACATAAGGGTATAGTCCCAATCTAGCCACTAACTTCACGTTCAAGTAAGGAAATGATCCTCCTTATTTTTTCCTTCTCAGCTTTATTTCTCCCGTCGGATCCCTCCCTTAGACGCCAGTTTCCGTTTAAGATATCCCCAGAATCCTTCCAATCCGTTGATGTGATTACCCTTACCATCGGTATACTGCCTCTCACCATGATTCACGAGGCGATGGACATATCCCCGGGCAGCGATCCCGGTATAGGCTTTCCAGGTATCCGAACAGACGATGGATCCCGGAGTGACTTTCCTTGAGATGAGAGGCTGGAGTGTCTCGGCTTCAACGTCGTTGACGACCTCAGCCCATACCTTCCCATTACGACAAAGAATCCCAAATACCGGCTGTTTCCGGGTTCCTCGTCCTCGTTTGGTACCCTGGTCCCGGATCACCCTCCGTTTGTTCTTCCATTGTCCTCCGAGGTAGGTCTCATCGACCTCCACGGTACCGGTAAAGATCTCCGGTACGTCCCGGAGGAGCGCCTGTCGTATCAGGGTAAGAGCTCGTAATACCGTTTTCTCTCGATTGATGTCCTCAGCGAGACACTCTCGCTACTCTGTTCCAGGAGGAACCATCGAATGATCTCCCTCCATTGATCCCGGGTAAGGTAGAGGGGAAGCCGGTGCGGGATAAAGTCATACCGGCATCGGGAACAGCGCCGCTTCCCGTTCCCGAGTCGGTATACTTTTTTCGTCCTACATTTAGGACACTCAATCCGAACCATTTCT
The DNA here is from genome assembly GCA_028678905.1 of Methanomicrobiales archaeon. GTDB lineage: Archaea > Halobacteriota > Methanomicrobia > Methanomicrobiales > JACTUA01 > JAJRCM01. The sequence goes on along the minus strand of JAJRCO010000126.1, from coordinate 2,720 downwards.
CCCTGGTAAAACTATCTACGAGTTGGTGGATAAAATGGTACTATACCCAAAAAAATAGTGATTTTCTCAGGGCACTGCAGGAAAGGTGAATAAAAATGTGGAGCCCTTTCCCACCTCCGACTCGACCCAGATCTTTCCACCATGCCGCTCAATGATACGTTTGACGATGGTCAACCCCATTCCTGTTCCCGGATACTTATCCCTCGTGTGGAGACGCTGGAAGATGGTAAAGATCCTCTCCCTGTGTTCAGGAGGAATACCAATCCCGTTGTCCTGGACAGAAAATTCCCAGAAATCCTCCTTCTTCTCCGCAGAGACATGGATCCACGGCGGTTCTTCTTTCCGGAATTTGATCGCATTCGCGATCAGGTTCTGGAACACGAGTACCAGCTGGTTTTGATCCGCCAGCACCATCGGAAGTGTATCGTGGGTGATCGTTCCATTCTCTGTTTCTAGAGAAATGCGCAGAGTCGCCAGCGCGTCTTCCAGTGCCTTTCCTGCGTCGGAGGGCTGGAGTTCTTTACCGCGGCTGGTTATACGGCTGTATTCGAGGAGATCAGTGATCAGGGACTGCATGTGCTTTCCACTTTCCACGATGAAACCGATATACTCGTCAGCGTCCTTGTCCAGATTCCCTTTGTACCGTCGTGCGAGGAGCTGCGAAAAGCTGACGATATTCCTTAATGGCTCCTGGAGATCGTGGGAAGCCACGTAGGCGAACCGTTCCAAATCTTGGTTGCTCTGCTCCAGTTTTTTTACCACCATTTCAAGATGCCGTTTCTGCTCGGCGAGCTCGACTGCGTATTCCTGGAGATTCCGATTCGCATGCTGAAGCTCCTCCTGTGCTTTCTTTATCTGGGTGATATCCCTGCTTGTGATTCTCACCGATTGGACTACCTTTGTTGACTGATAGAAGACCGGTGTGAAAATTACATGGCAAAAATGTGATTCTCTTTCGGAAGTATAAGTAAATTCGATGGAGATCTGTTGTCCAGTAGTGAAGACCTTTACGGCATAATCGCGGATGGAATTCATCTCATCCGATGGAAAGAGTCTGTCCCACTCCTTTCCGATCATTTCTTCGGGATTTTTTCCCATTGACGCAGCACCAGCGGGGTTGATATAGGTCAGGAGGAGCTTGGGATCGACACTGGTGATCATGTCAGGCGATGACTCCAGGATTTCATTGAGCTGTTGTTTCTGTGACTCAAGCTGGGCTGCTGCCTTCAAGAGTACTTCTTCTTGACTGTTGATCTCCTCGTTCATCGCACTGAGTTCTTCGTTCACCTGCTGCAGCGTTTCGTTTGATTTTTGTAATTCGGCCTCCGCTCTCCTGCGTTCTTCGATCTCTCCCGTTAGCTTCAGGTTTGTGTTCTTTAGATCCTCGGCTGCGGCGAGATACTGTGCACGAAGGCGGTCCTCGATTCGTTTCTGTTCCGTCAGGTCCGTTGCGACGATGCAAATGCCGGGCGTATCTTTAAGAAAAGTTACCGATACGCAGGTCGGGATAGTTCCGTTTGGAGTCAGGAATCGTAACTCTCCTCTACAGGTCTCCAGTTCTCCCGGGGTGAGGAGGGATGCAAGCCTTTGTGTATCGATGGGTTCGATAAAATCCCTGATATTGGCACCTACTATCTGACCGAGTGGGCGATTGATTGTGCGGGAGAAGTAACGGTTTGAGTAAAGGATGGTTCCTTCTGGTGAAAGGACAAGGGCTGCATCGTTCATATTTTCGACGAGGATCCGGTAGGTATAATCTACCCCTTTCAGGGCGTATACCTGCTCTCCCGATGGTCCATTGACAACGATGGCGTCTACCTCGCCATTCCGGATCGCCTGCAGTGTTTCCCGTGCCTCGGATAACTGGATTCGAAGCCCATCTGCCTCGGATTCTTTATTGTTCCTTCGATTTGGATTGATGCGTCCCTTGTTTGACATAGTCGGACTATCCTTTCACGGTGAGGTCGAGGCCAATTAGGATTCGATCGGTACTCGACATATCTCCGATGATCTTTCGCAGGGGCAGAGGGAGTTTCTTGATGAGGGTTGGAGCTGCGACGATCTGATCTTCTTTTATCCGTTCGGGCTGCTGGTAAATGTCGATCACTTCTAAGTCATAACGACCCTTGAGATTCTCCTCGCAGACCCTTTTGATATTTTCGATCGCCACTCGGGATCGTGGAGTGATACCGGAGACGTAGAGGCGCAACACATACTTCTTTGTTAAAGATTCCTCAACCGCCCCTTCCATTGTTTTCTTCCTACCGGCTTTCTTGGCCATGATTCACTCTCCCTTCGTTGAGGTAACCTGGCGGGGACGAAGATCGAGCCCCACCAGGACGCGGTCGGTATTGGACAGGTCGCCGATTATTTTACGGATCGGTTCCGGGAGTTTTCTGACCAGCGTAGGCAGGGCGAGGATCTGGTCGCCTCGGGCGAGCTTCGGATTCTCCAGGAGATCGATTACTTCGATATGGTATTTTCCGGCGAGGTGTTCTTCACACAACCTCTTCAGGTTTGCAAAGGCGGTGATCGACTTAGGTGTCTGTCCTGCCACGTACAATCGTAATTCCCAGAATTCCGGATTATTCTCTGATTCTTCTTTCATTGGCTTTTCTCCTGTTGTCATCTATTAGCACCTCGAAGTATGCCCAGGCGGGTCCGGTCCTGCTCTTGGGCCTCATCCTGCCGCCCTTCATCAATGAGCAGACGTTCCATCT
>JAJRCO010000266.1 GCA_028678905.1 Methanomicrobiales archaeon | reverse complement strand
GAGCCGCGAGAATTTTGTCACTGCCCAACCGATCGCGGCCTTCTCCGCTTCGACCATTTCCGGAGGTGCACCCCTCACTGTCGCATTCAGCGATCTGTCCCTCGGGAATCCCGCGTGGTGGAACTGGAGCTTCGGGGACAACACCTGGTTCAATACCACCGATTCGTCCCTGCGCAACGCATCGCACGAGTACGCCACGGTCGGCCATTACACGGTGGTTCTCGAGGTCGGAAACGAGTATGGAACCAGCCAGCAGAGGATGGTGAGCCTGATCACGGTCACCGGGGAGACCCGCCAGACAGCGTGCACCAATGTCACCGGATTGACCATTGTTGATAACGGTAATCTCCAGGAGAGCCTGCTCGACACCAGCCTGATCACTAACTACACCTTCGATCCCGGAGCAAACAGAACACTGGAATTCGCTCCATCGGAGGAAAGCGGGCTTCGCTCCATCCGCCTGATTTCAGAGGACGGAACCGGCTTCCAGGAGACGCCCGAGGGGCTGATCACGGGAAATATCACTGGAGTACTTCTGGAGGGTGTACCCGTCATCGCCCAGGGATTTTCGGACACAACTGGGTCAAATTGCAGCGTGTCGTACCGGCTGAATCTGTCCCGGTATCCGGTGGAGACCTGTATCAGCACCACGCTGTGGGAGGGCGATACTCCTCAGGACCATCAGAAGTTTTTACGACTCGCCTACCTGGCAAACTTCGCCAGTATGGCCGACCCGGCCTACACGATACGATTCACCGCCAACCCGGCCCTGACCCAGGTACTCTCCGCGAACCTTACTCTAAGCGTCAATTCGACTTGGGTAGATACGCGTGCAGGGGGCAGAGGGAATATTGGTATCATACGGCTCCAAGAGGATGACACAGGCGAAGCTTTACAAGGAACATTCCTCTTCAGAGATGAGAGCGAAAATCTGGATTATTTTGAGACCACCTCTCCACGCGGACTATCGACCTTTGCTCTTACAGGCCTGACCGGGTCTGGTAACTTTTTCCAGTTGATCCCGTTGAGTGTTGCGGCTCATGTTGTCAGCGGAGGGAGCGATAGGGGGGATTACCCATCACCTACAACCTCGACGACAAAACCGACAACAGTACCAACAACTGTTCCCACCAGCGTGCCTATCCTCGAGACATTGCCCGCCGATATCACTACTCAGGTGGCCCCTCTCGAGACTAATGAAAATGGAACTGTCCTTAAAAAAATCCAGATCACCTATCTAGATGAATTCTTACTCGTCATTCCGGAAGGCACGGTGGCGACCAACAGGTCGGGGTATCCCCCGGACATGGTTACCATCCGGTATCTCTCCACCGATGGCATGGAGCCGATCCTAGGCGACCATGCCAGCGGTTTCACCGGATACGCGTATGAACTCCTGCCTGAAGATGCTGTCTTTACTCCCCCGGTCTCTCTTTCGTTTTTCATCCCCGAAGAAGAGTGGAGTCCAGGGTCGCCCTACATCATCCGAGCCTTCGATCGTTCTCTGAATATATGGGAAGATATACCCACCATATTTAATGCCGCCGACAGATCCGTGTCCGCAGAGGTGACGCACTTCAGTGTCTGGGCGTTATTCAAAGGGATAAATCAGACCTACACACCAGAACATACTCCTCCTGCGACCTTTCCACCCTCGGTTCAGGAGCCGGTGACCATCCTATCCATATTCAGCAAGTTTATTCTTAACATCGGCACTCTCATCATCGAGAACACCCTGATCAGTCTCCTCCTCCTTGCCATCTGCGTAATTATCGGCTACGTGGTCTGGAGAAGACGTCACTAGAATTCAAAAAGAGTAACTTCTTTTTAATATCGGTTCATCCCTTTCTCACGGAAAATCAGAAAAATTCGTGATGTGCCACCGACCTTAGACCGAGTGGATGAAATGACCCACCCTCCCTTGCGGGAGAAATGGAGGCGTATCCGGTATTTACAGCAATCACTACCCTGTGAACGGTACCGAGGATATGATAAAATCTGGAACCGGTAGCAGTTTCGATTAACGCGACAACATAGATTGTTTTTAAGGGCATTACAGGAAAAGAACGATAAAGCCATCAGAAGGATTAATTGGGTGTAAATGGACGAATATGAACGAGAGGGACAAGAGAGATCGGCGACAGAAGGTTTGTAAGGTTTAAAAGCAATTGGTCAACGCATGAGGAACCATTTTTGAAATCGATTCGCCCGTAGGCGAGGTGACTCCTATGAACAAAGAAAAAAATGTGGAAGTAGTGAAAAGACTTTTCGATGCGTTTGGGCGTGGTGACATCCCCGCAGCGATGGAACTTTTTGATGAAGAGATCGATTCCAAATCCCCCGTTGTACGGACTACCCATACGACACTAACGTGGGCTCATCCTCGCCGAGGACGCCAAGAGGTCATGCAGTTCTTTTCAGAAATGGCAGCAAAGGTAGCACCGGAGCCATTTGAGGTAGTGAATATTATCGCTCAGGGAGATCAGGTCGCCGTGGAAGGGCGGAACAAAGGTACGGTACGGTCGACGAACAAAAGGTTCGAACATGACTGGGTCATGATCTTCTCTTTAAAGGATGGGAAAATCACGCGATGCTATCATTATTATGATTCTGCGGACATACTTGCGGCATTTTGAAGAGTGCCTTTAAAAATTTAGACATCAGATGGACGTCTATCTTTTTGGAAATCCATCGTCTGTTCAGTAATCCTTACCAAGCCGTTTCCCGTCTGTTCGAGGAGTTCATTCATCTTCCCGATCAGATCCTCAATCAGCATGTCGATAAAATAAGAGTACTGAATGAGTTCAATCAATGCTTCTCGCGTCTTCATATACATCCCTTTTCTCAATCAACTATACCTGTCGCCCTTCATCATATCTGGCCAAAAAATGTCCGAAAGGACGACAATAAGTCTAATATTTAATGTGATAAAAACATTTTTATTGATTTTTCGGGCTCTTATTGAAAAAAGATATTATTCGTGGTCTCATATGAAGATTCTGTGAGAGGAAGAGTCAAAAAAGAATTCCCTTTATCGCAGGAAACAGCCGGATTAGGAGGATTTTCATTTATCTCCTTTTTGGGAATCATATCCGTTTTAGGGAAAAATACCTACATTCCGGAATACCTTTTTTCTGACAACACTAAGAGAATCTCAACCGATTCCAGCTCCTCCTATACCGTAAGGACCGGAGCCAATCTCG
>JAJRCO010000167.1 GCA_028678905.1 Methanomicrobiales archaeon | reverse complement strand
GGGAATGGAAGAGCCTCTCCTTCACCCTTGAGCACCTGTTCCTGATCCATCTGGGGACACGCTATTTTGACGGGGAAGCGTTTGATTTCGATGAGTTTGGGGCCCTGGTGGTGAGGAAAGATTCGGGCACGGTGGAAAGGGTCATCGCAGGAGACTGTGAACATATCTGACCTTCGCCCCGGGCTTCGGTGCTGACAGGTACACGAGAAGAGATGTACGGAGATCCAGAGAGAACCCGGCTCATCGCTCATACCGCGGCGTTTGTCGCCTTGATCACCCTGGGTGGATGGCTCTCCATCCCCTTTCTCCCCGTCCCCATCACTCTCCAGACTCTTTTTGTTCTCCTCGCGGGTGCGATCCTGAAGCGGAGGGGGGTGGTGCCGGTCGGTCTCTACGTTCTGTTAGGGGCGTTGAATTTCCCGGTGTTTCACAGTGGTCTTTCCGGGGTGGGAGTACTGCTGGGCCCCACCGGCGGTTATATCCTCGGGTTTATTCCGGGGGCACTGATCATCGGGCTCGCCTATGAGCGTGCATCGCCCGCCATCCGCGTCGGCGGCATCGTGGCCGCGAATCTCAGCATCTATACCGTGGGCATCCTGTGGCTTCTCTATTCCACGGGCATCTCTCTTCCCTATGCCCTGGTATTTGGCATGGCTATCTTTATTCCGGGTGATTTCCTGAAAGGCATCGGGGTGTACCTGACCGCAAAGAGGCTTGGATGATCTGCCTGGAGAATCTGCACCATCGGATCCTCGAGATTCCCGATCTCTGCCTGGAGGAGGGAACCACCGCCGTTATCGGTCCCAACGGGGCAGGGAAGAGTACCCTGTTACGCCTGTGCGCCGGGGTAGAGGAGGCAGCACAGGGATCGGTGCTCATCGACGGCACGATACCCCGGAGCACCAATATCGGATGGGTGGATGAAAATCCCGAGCGGACGCTCCTTTTTGAACGGGTATCCGATGAGATCGCCTCGACCCTGCGCTTCCAGGGTATACCCTGCCCGGAAACGGAGAATCAAGTCAGGACGATCATCGAAAAACTCGGAATTTCTGCACTGCTTACCTCACCCAGCTGGCACCTCTCTGCCGGTGAAAAGGTGCTGGTAGCGCTGGGCGCAGCCCTTGCCGGCAAGCCGCGGGTCCTGATCCTGGATGAGGTGGATTCGCATCTCGATCCGATGACCGAATCACGCATACACGGCATTCTCCGGGAGAGCGGGATCCCGTACCTCCTGCTCTGCACCCAGCATATGGAGGCGGCAGCGGCGGCGGACTGGGTGGTCTACCTGGAGGGAGGAAGGGTTCTGCGGTGCGGTTTCCCGCAAGAAGTGTTTTCTCATCTGAAAAACACCTGCTTTTATCCTCAGTCCTGGAGGGAGAGCAGGTGAGGATCATCCTGCGTGAGGTGGAAATATCGCGGGGAAGCTTCTCCCTGTATGGAACGGGGACGTTTTCCGAGGGCATTCATCTGGTGTGGGGGCCCGTTGGATGCGGGAAAACCACCCTTTCGCTCGTTCTGGCGGAACTAATCCTGCCGCAACAAGGAGAGCTGCAGAAGGAGGGGATCGGGCGGACCGGACTCCTTATGCAGTTCCCGGAATATCAGGTCACCTCCAGCACCGTAGCGGAAGAGGTGGAGAGTTGGGGGGCACCCGCTGAAACGATCCTCCTGGAGACAGGTCTGCCGGACCAAAGGGATGCTGACCCGCTCACCCTGAGCCGGGGGGAGCTGAAACGGCTTCTGCTGACCACGCTCCTGCACACGGACTCCGATCTGCTACTGCTGGACGAGCCTTTCGGGGGCATGGACTGCCGGGAGGGAGGGAAACTGATGAAGAGGATCTCCGGTATCTCCTCCCGGATCGTCATCCTCTTTTCGCACGACCACGGGGCGGTTCCCCCTATCGACCATCTCTGGGAGATAGCAGGCGGACGGCTCATCGATCGGGGCACGATGCCGGAGGCCCTTACCGCAAGGCCCTCCCCTCCCCCCGGTCGGAGTCCGATTCCTGAAGACGGAATCGTTCCTCCCTATGATAAAGAGAGGGATCCTGGGAGGGTGGGATGAAGGATCCCCGCCTGAAGATCCTCGCCGTAGTCGTCCTGTCCCTTTCCTCATTTCTGAGCGGGATCGCGGCACTATTTACTGTTGTGTGGTGGATCTTCCATGACAGCGAAAAAAGATCCCTCCTCCGCTTCCGCCCGTTCTGGATCTATTTGGGGATCATCACCCTGTTTGGTCTTCTTATCCAGATCGAAGGAGGGGATGGAGTCGGCTACCTGGTACGCTTTGGGGCAATCGCGTTGATTGCGGTATGGACCTACCGGGAATACCGGGCCGGAGAATTTCTGGATGTGGCGGTCTGGGTTTTCGGGAAGGAATGGGGATTCGAGCTGGGACTAGTGGCGGAGATGAGTATGCAGGGACTCCGTGTTCTAAGAGAAGATATGGATCGAATCCGCATGGCTCTTGCTCTGAAAGGTCAGAGATGGAGCGGAACGTCATTACCGTCTGTTCTCTCCCTCCTGCTCTACACGACCCTGCGCCGGGCCGATAGGCAGGCCCTGCTCCTTGCCCTTCGCGGATACCGTAAGGGGGGAGAGCTCTGCCCGCAGTTTTCACGGGCGCCCTTCGATATCCTTTCTGCCCTCAGCACCCTCCTGATTCTTGCCCTTTCTCTTTATCTTATATATGTTCCCTGATCGAGATATGGACAATCCACGTCTCTGGGTGGCTATGCCATGTTCAAAAGGCACTATTCTCATGCTTAAGGAAAGCATTCATTCTTGTACTGGTTTGCTGAGAGATTTACCGGAAGGGGAGTATCCTTACATGACCAATTGCTTCGTATTCCGATCTGCGGAAAAATCAAGTTTTAAAAAGGCGATTTCAGATCTACGCGTGTATTTTTTATACTTCCACACGAAAAATTATTGGGTTTTACGGCTGTGATTCTCCCTCTCGCTGAGGTGTCCCGATGAGTAGTCGTACCTCCAAGGTTTTAATCACCGATACCACTCTGCGGGACGCCCATCAATCCCTGATCGCCACCCGGATGAGAACAGAAGATATGATCCCGCTCTGCCGGTCGATCGATAGGATAGGCTTTTTCTCTGCGGAAGCCTGGGGAGGAGCGACCTTCGATTCCAGCATCCGCTTCCTGAACGAGGATCCCTGGGTGAGACTCAACATCATCAAGGAAGAACTGAAGCATACGCCGGTACAGATGCTCCTCCGCGGCCAGAACCTGGTAGGGTACCGACACTATCCGGATGACGTGGTAGAACGGTTCGTTCACGCCGCCCACAAGAACGGGGTGGATATTTTCCGGGTCTTTGATGCCCTTAACGACATCCGTAATATGAAAAAATCGATGGAAGAGGTGAAAAAATGCGGGGCCCACCTCCAGGGCGCAATCTGCTACACCCTTTCACCCGTCCACAGCACCCGGACCTTTCTGGAGATGGCCCGGGAGCTCTATACCTTGGACTGCGATTCCATTTGCATCAAGGATATGGCGGGTCTAGCCATGCCGGAAGCAACCCGTGAGCTCATCTCCGGGATCAAGGAAGAGATGGACGTCCTGGTCAATCTCCACAGTCACTGCACGAGCGGGATCGCTCCCATGAGTTATCAGGCGGCGATCGAGGCAGGGGTAGATATCCTGGACACCGCCATGTCGCCTTTTTCCATGGGGACCTCCCAGCCACCCACCGAGAGTGTGGTCGCCTCGCTGCAGGGGACACCCCGCGATACCGGCATCGATCTGGTCACCCTTAAGAAGGTGCGCAACCAGGCTCTCCGGATCCGCAGCCGTTACGAGGGGATCCTGGACCCCATCTCCGAACGGGTGGATAGCGATGTTCTCCTCTATCAGCTTCCCGGTGGAATGATCTCCAACCTCGTCTCTCAGCTCAAGGAACAGGATGCCATGAACCGTCTGGAGGATGTGTTTGCGGAGATCCCCCGGGTACGGGCGGACCTGGGGTATCCTCCGCTGGTCACCCCCACCAGCCAGATCGTGGGTACCCAAGCCGTCTTCAACGTCCTCGCCAACGGGGAGCGGTACGGCCATGTCACCAATGAGGTGCGGGATTATGTGCGGGGCCAGTATGGACGCCCTCCTGGCCCGGTCAATGAAGAGGTTCGGAAACGGATTATCGGAAATGAACCGGTGATCGATGTTCGACCAGCAGACCTTCTCGAGCCGATCTACGAGAAAATGAAAGAGACGGCAGAAAAAGCGGGCCTGGTCAGCAAAGAAGAGGATGTCCTGACCTACATCCTGTATCCCGCAATCGCGCCCTCCTTCCTGCGCAGGGAACGTAAGGCGGAGGAGATACCTCTGGCTCGGGAGGAGAAGCGTGCCCCGGCCATGGTTCCGAGCTCGATGGAGGTAGAGGTGGACGGAGAACGCTTCAGCGTTCGGATCATTTCCGTGGAGGGGAGTGCAGTCAGCGCCGTCCCGGCCCGCATCGAAAAGATACCCCGGGAGGATATCGAAGGCGGGGTCAAATCCAACATGCAGGGAATGGTACTCGAGGTGAAGGCGACTAGGGGGGCCACTGTGGCTAAGGGCGATATCCTTCTGGTGATAGAAGCCATGAAGATGGAGAACCCGATCCACAGTCCCAAGGGAGGGAAGGTGACCGATATCTTTGTGGAACAGGGCGATCTGGTGCAGTCCGGGGATGTCCTTTTGGTGATCCAGTGAAATACTTCGATCGCATCCTTATCGCGAACCGGGGAGAGATCGCGATCCGGGTAATGCGGGCCTGCCGTGAACTGGGGATCGAGACGGTGGCGATCTACTCGGTTCCGGATAAAAATGCGCTGCACGTGAAGTATGCCGATGAGGGTTTCTGCGTCGGCGAGGCTCATCCTTCTAAAAGTTACCTCAATATCGACCGAATCCTGGATATCGCCCACAAGGCCGGTGCTGATGCAATTCATCCCGGATACGGATTCCTGGCCGAAAACCACGCATTCGCCAGAAAAGTGGGCCAGGAGGGGCTCATCTTTATCGGTCCATCCTGGGAGTCCATGCACTCACTCGGCTCCAAGCTCGAGAGCAAGAAGATGATGAAAGAGGCCGGGGTGCCAGTCCTCCCCTCATCGGAACGCGGGATCACCACCGAGGAGGAAGGGAAGGAAATTGCCGAGGAGATTGGATATCCCGTGATTCTGAAGGCGAGCGCAGGCGGCGGGGGAATCGGCATGCAGATCGCTAACACTCCGGAAGATATCGAGAAGGCGCTCCTTCCGGCCATGCGGATGGCCCAGTCGGCTTTTGCAGATTCCACGGTGTTCATCGAGAAGTACCTGGAAAAACCCCGCCATATCGAGTTCCAGGTACTCGCCGATAAGTATGGGCATACCATTCACCTGTTTGACCGGGAGTGCTCCATCCAGAGGCGTCACCAGAAGCTTCTGGAAGAAGCCCCCTGTCCGATCATGACCCCGCAGCTACGGGAAGAGATGTCGAACTCCGCGGTCACGGTGGCAAAAACCGCCCGATACTCCAACGCCGGAACCGTAGAGTTCCTCTATGCGCATGGGAAGTATTATTTCATGGAGGTGAACGCCCGGCTGCAGGTTGAACACACCATCACCGAATTCATCACCGGCATCGACATTGTGAAACAGCAGATCGCCATCGCGGCAGGTGAACACCTTCAGTTTGACCAGCAGGACATCAGCATCCGCGGACACGCCATCGAATGCCGCATCAACGCCGAAGACCCCCTGAACGATTTTAAGGCCGATCCGGGGAAGATCGTCCGGTACCGTTCCCCGGGCGGGCCTGGTATCCGCATCGACAGCGGGATCCATGTGGGTTATGCCATCTCCCCTCATTACGATTCCCTGATTGCGAAACTTTGCGCCTGGGGAATGAACCGGGAGGAAGTCATTCAGCGGATGCGCCGAGCGATCTACGAGTACGTGATCCTGGGGGTAAAGACCACGCTACCCCTGCATCATGCGATCATGAACAACGAACAATTCATCAACGGAGAGACCCACACCCACTTCCTCAAAGAGGAACATATCATGAAAACTCTGGGGCGGTACGTCATGGAGGAAGAGGTACGGATGCAGACCCTCGCTGCCTCTCTTCGCCAGGGGAAGGAGATGGCCGCAGTCACCGCAGCAGTAAACGTGTACCTCCAGCAGCAACGGAAACAATAATCTTTTTTCCGACGATTATCAGAACCTTTATCTCTGTCCCCTGCGTTTTATTTGTGCAAATTCGGGCTGCGGTGGCCTAGTTGGTTAGGGCGCCAGACTCATAGGGTTTTGAGCAACAAACGAAAGCGCCATCATCTGGGATATCTGGAGATCGCGGGATCGTAACCCGCCCGCAGCACTCTTACGAATGGTTAGTATTCCAATTGTAAAAGAAGGCCCAAATCAAAGAGATTACGCTTTTAACACCTTCGTTTAAAAAAGGCTTCCCTTATACGCGATATTAATCATTCTCCGTGAACCCCTTTTTCATACCTTCCATCCAAGGGAAAGACCGAAAACACAAGTGAGAAAGTTTTCGCACCTTATTCCTTATGCGCCTAAACCTCGCATCGATTAGTTAAGGTTGTGATAGGCGGTGTTTGCTAAAATTGGATTGAATGAAAATATTGTCAATTGCAAAAATAGTGTCGTTTCAACCCCACTAAATAAAACTAGTAGCAGATCGGGCCTATCAGATTTCTGAGAGTGAACGTTGCGCTTCCAAGTCGCAGGTCTTATCCCATACACCTTCAAAGTGCAGGCCCCGCCGGCATGACCGGGCAATACTGGGCATTCACTTCTGACCTCTTTCTGGTTATATGGAAAGAGAAAGCGGGAAATTCATTTTCTTTCCTTTCTCGAAACGATACAGTACAGGAGTAATCATTTTATATCAGTCTATGGTAAGAGAATCCGCCGATGGTAGCGGGAATTACTTCGGAAGAATCAATTTCTTCTATAGATATGGAAGGATTGGCTTTCAGAGGACGACCATTCGGAGGCATAAAACGATATGAAGGTGTAATTCATGCAGGAAAAACAGCATATCCGGAAGATTGGCACAGCCATGAGCGAAGGATACGGAGAACCTATTACATTTACCTGTTATCGGATAGAGATGGAGAAAGAAAAAGAGCCGGAAGGCGAAGTACATCACTTCTCTGTCACCATGATCTCACCGGAAGGGGAGTTAACCCATCAGGTGTTCAGCGCCCGAGAACCGGAAGATGTAGGCGAGTCTCTCAGAGTCCCCCCCGGAACGAGGGTGATCATGACCGAGATGGCAAATATGATGGTCTGGGATAGCCAGGCGCCAGAATCTGAACCCGGCGGAGAGGCAGAATCCTACACCCGAAAAAGTGCCCGGTTCTTATCTTATTTTTCTCGATATATCGCGACGAAGCAGGAATTCGGTGTATTTGGTAAATTTTATATATGAGAGAAAGCTATTTCCTTCTATCCCTCATATGAGGGTGTCGTAGGTTCGATGCAATCGGTGGGAAGACCACTGATTGCGTCAGTTCATTCAACGCGTAATCTCTTGCAAGATCACGAATGATTTTATGCACTACACCTGCCCGTTCGTCCTTGTATCAATATCCGAGGCCATGAGTTATGGTTCAGATACTGAATCGGGAAAGCTTCGAGAAAACGGGACCTCTCATCGCTTCTGAGGACACCCGCCCCTCTAAGCTGGTATGGCTCTTCACCCCATTTCCGAATAAGAGGATAGAGGCGGACTTCACGATCAAAGAACCTGTGCCCGATCCCGGAATCTTAGTCGGTACGCACAGGTACTGGATCAGGGCATACGGGAGCACTGTGGAACTCTGCCGCAGCGCGGACGATCCTCTCATCGCCTATGAAGTTCTTCATTCCCAGAGCCGGCATCACTAGGGAAGATATCGAAGATGCCGTCTGCAAGGCAGACGAAGAACTAGCGTTCAACAAGGTGTATCCAATTTCCGACCGCATCAAGAAACAACTTCAGATCATCTATGATTCCGAATAAATCCGTCTTTCTAGCGAGTGGATGGAGCGAAAAAAAAGAATACCCGCGTCCAGCAGGATTTCAGGGAGCAGTCCTTGCTACCCCCGTTCGACCCCCCAATCTCCACCTGGCAGAATGTTGTTGCCGGTGCAAGTACGCACTGACGGAAGGAATGAGCATAGAATGTAAGAAATTCATCGCCCGGAGTATCTCCTCCTATGCAGTGTGCGATGCGTATGAGGAACCTGATCGGAATTTGTAGCGATCGCAGATGGTGGGGGCATCTGAAATGAAGACGATTCAGGCGATTTATCGGACCTGAGCGTTTTGAGAGTCTGAAACAGGCACGGTAAGGAAACGGGAGTATTCTCCTTACGATCCGGGAAGTCCAAGGCAGGGAACAGCAACACAGGTTACCATTGAATTCCGGGGCAAACGTCACCAGGTAGAAATGTCCTTCCCAAACTGATAGTCTAAACCGTAGTGGAAAATGATTAGCTGGTAGAACCGCCCGATACACCGGCAGAGCAGCGTATACCGGAAAACAGGGAGACGGGAAAATCTTCGTTGGTACGCATCGAACGCATGATCCGCGTCAGAACTGATGAAGAATGGGCCTAGTTCCTGATCAATCTGACTGAGTGCGAAGACTCCGCTTTCAGCCAGGACAGGTCCGAATACCTTGGATCGCCAGGATCTTTTGAGGATCACGGCCAGCAAACCTGCTCTTGTGCGGTTTTTCGCTAGAAAAATAGGGGAGCAAAAATAATTCCGTAGATAACCACTGCTTCGGGTGGTATGTTTTTTCCTGCATCCAGGAGATGGGGAAATCGGAATATCGTATTACTAATGCATTATAAGATACATCAATTTCCAATAGTATACAATAATGTATATATGTGTGCAGAATTAACAGGATAGGTATGTCTGCAAAATTTGTGTCCGGCGGGGAGAGGATGCCGCTGGACTGGTGAGTAACCCGGAGGACATCACCCTTAACTTGGGGCTTCGGGAGTATCTGGATGTGGCGGAACACCAGGCAAAACCGCTGGTGATTCCTCTGGGCGCGGAGTTGCCATTACCGCCTGCTTCGCCGGTTTCGCTCTTCTATCATCTGTACAAGGGTCCAGGGTTTCTTCTTGAATCTATGGAGGGCAGTGAAAAGATCGCCCGATACTCCTATCTGGGCGGCGACCCATCTCTGACTGTCACCTGTGACGAATCCCCGCACTGCGAAGGGTCGGAGCCTTATGTCTCCATCGCCCGGAATCTCGAAGGGACTCATGCAATCGACATGATCCGGTCGCTGATGCACCGGTTCAATTTTGTCAATATGAGGGCCCCCCGGTTTTTCGGAGGCATGGTGGGATATTTCTCCTACGACCTGGTGTATCCACTCTATCAGCCGGTCCTGCGGAGTCGGAAACAACCTTCCGGTGCACCAGACGCACAGTTCATGCTGGCCAAGGACTGCATCGTTCTCGATCATATCGCCCAGAAGATGTTTATCTTCAGTTGCCCGCTTCTCCTCTACGAGGCCGATCCGACAGAGGAGTACGAGATTAGCCGGGAGCGTATTTACCGGATCGCCGACCGGATCCGGGACATCGGTGAGCATGGGCCAGATACAGCATCGCACCCGCCCGGAGAACCACCGCAGTATTCGACCAACCTGTCGCGGGAGGAATTCTGCCGTGCGGTGCAACGGGCGAAGGAGTATATCCGGGCCGGGGATATTTTCCAGGTCGTCCTTTCCCGACGGATCGATCTCCATCTGGACGGGGAGCCCTTCGCGGTATACCGGGCACTTCGGGAGATCAATCCCAGCCCCTACCTGTACTATCTCGACTTTGGGGAGAGGAAGGTGATTGGGGCGAGTCCGGAGATGCTGGTGCGGGTGGAGCGACGGAAGGTCACCACAGTTCCCATTGCCGGCACCCGACCGCGGGGAGGCACTCCGGAAGAGGAGGAATCCTTCGCCCGGGAGCTCCGTTCTGATGAAAAGGAACGAGCAGAGCATACTATGCTGGTCGATCTCGCCCGAAACGACATCGGACGTATCGCCCGGTTCCGTTCTCTGCGGGTAGAGGATTTTATGGCTATCGAACGGTTTTCCCACGTCCAGCACCTGGTCACCACTGTCCACGGCATCCTGCGGGACGACCGGGATGCCTGTGATGCACTAGTTTCCTGTTTCCCCGCCGGGACGGTGACCGGTGCTCCCAAAGTGCGGGCGATGCAGATCATCGATGAGCTGGAACCGGAACGCCGGGGAGTCTATGCGGGAGCGGTGGGTTATCTGGGTTTCGATCGCAACCTGGAGTGTGCGATAGCCATCCGGACCATAATCGTCGAGGGGAAAAGAGCATCCATCCAAGTCGGCGCAGGTATTGTCGCTGATTCTGTGCCAGACCAGGAGTACCTGGAGACGGAGAGCAAAGCCCGGGCAATGCTTCGGGCAGTCGAGGAGGCGGAGGGATATCGATGAACGTCCTCATCATCGACTGCTACGACAGTTTCACCTTCAACCTGTACCAGCAGATAGGCGGTTTCGGCGAGGAACCCCTGGTGGTCACCAATGACACCCCCTACTCCCGGATAAAGGACCTGCCCTGTGACCGGATTCTCCTCTCTCCGGGTCCCGGACGGCCGGAAGATTCCGGTCTCTGCCTGAAGGTTCTGCAGACCCTGAGCCGCAGGATTCCGACGCTGGGCATCTGTCTTGGTCACCAGGCGATCTGTCATGCCTACGGTGGAACGGTGGTCCGTGCAGAGCGGGTGGTGCACGGGAAGGTCTCCCGCATCGCCCATCAGGGAACCGGAATCTTT
>JAJRCO010000197.1 GCA_028678905.1 Methanomicrobiales archaeon | reverse complement strand
TTCGCGCCCTCCACGCAGCAGATGCAACAATATCTCTTTTCTATATCAAAAATATTAATAATAATACTAATGACCCTCGGATCAGTCAACTTCGCTTTTAACTACCACCTCTTCACAGGAAAATTAAAAAAAGTGATGACAAAAGAAGTGGCTCTATTCTTCCTAACAATCGCCGTCTCAAGCGTAGTAATCATTCTGATAGCAAAAATCGAACCCATAGACTCCCTATTCCACGTAGTAAGCATGATCAGCTCAACCGGGTACGACTATCTGAACATTCTATCCCTCAACAGCACAGCAACCGCGATACTGATAACTCTAATAATTGTCGGGGGCTGCACCTTTTCCATGGCCGGCGGAATAAAAATATCAAGAATAGTTACATTCCTAAAATCAACGATACAAACTGTAAAAATCACATTCGTCAAAGGCCAAAACTCCGATGACCTGGAAGAAGTGAAAGACGAATCCTATGAAGAAATGCCAATAATAATTTCAATCCTACTCTTCGTAGCATTGCTAATATTCTTCGCGCTAATATTTTCAACCATGGGCGTCAGCTTTATGGACTCAATTTTTGAAATGGGCTCAGCCCTTGCAACAAACGGTATATCGATGGGCGCAATAAGCATCTCTATGCCAATAGCATACAAATGGTTAACTGTTGCAGCAATGGTAATTGGACGTGTGGAGATCCTCACTATATTAATTGCCATAATTCCTCTCAAAATCTCTGTTGACAATGTAAGAAAGAAACGATGGATCTTCAAAAGGAACAAAAACGAAGAACAGCTCCAAATTGACTAGCCCAATAGAAGAAAAACTTTTTTCTGCAAAAAAACAATTTTGAAGGTTGAGGGATAGCCCCTCTTCCGTAGAGTAATTTCCTTTTTCCCAACAGATGCACTATCATCTTGAACTTAAAAGTGATATTACGAAACTAGAAATATGTTCTTAAACCAAAAAAGCTAGCCAAAGAAAAACAGTAGACCCCAAATTTTTTAGAGCCTGATCTTTACAAGTGTACTAAAGGTTACGCAGAACAATGCGTAAGACAGTTTTAGTGCCCTTAGACTCCATAAGTTATTCTATTTGTTGGCAGTTTGTCTAATCAAAATGATTCCGTAATCCTATCTGTATCGCCAAAAGTTTTGCGCTAATCGAGTGGGTGTGCTGAGGCTCTGGAGGGGAATTTAGGAGAAAAGGAAAATGAATAACAATGGCTTGAATATTTTTTCCAGAGCCTTTTCAGCCGCTTCTGTCAACTTTTTCTCCGACCGTTCCATGAAATACCTGTACCCGTCGAATGGATATATAATATATGATTTTCAAATATTGATTAGGAATACATAAATAACCATAGCATTTGTATTCTTGAATATTAAGTCTCAATAAAACTTAAATAAGCGATACCTGATTATAAACAGCAGGTATCAGCATGAAAAACAGAACTGCTACGACCCTTCTTTTAGTAATCCTGGTCATCATATCTTCATTATCTATCCTTAACCCCGGATATGCCCTTTATCAAGGGCAAGCAAAACCCATGGAATTCTACCTACATAACTCTAACACTCCGCTAAATGTAGGAGGCGTCCAAACCACCTATACCATGAATACCACAAAAACATTCAGCTACCAAACTCAAGAGCAAGCTATAGCCAACTCATTCTACAAACCAATCGGTCAACCAAAAATAACTGCAGACTTTTACCTCTACCCTCAAATAGCTGGCCCAGTGACTGTTGATGGAGAATGGCAAGTCTTTCTTTGGATCAACGCATCCGCATACAAACCAACCGGCTTTTCCGTTCAATTCAAAGAGATTACCTCAAGCGGACAAACATTATGGGATTCAGGCCAAATGAACCCTGCAATCACAAGCAGCATCGGCTCCTACACTGACGTGCCTATATACAACTATAAACTCTCAACATCCTTAACACATTCCTTCACAACAGGCTCAACCCTGCTTGTATCGGTAGAAGTTAATGCAGGAAGCACCGCAGAAACAAGAATTTGGTTTGACTCGACAACATACCCAAGCAAAGTCATACTGCCTGCAAAAGATTATGCAAGAGCAAACACGATAAAAACGTACAATGCGGAAGGTGATGAAACATCATACTTCGCATCCAATACCACAGAAAACAACCGCTCTGTTACAGTAGACG
>JAJRCO010000125.1 GCA_028678905.1 Methanomicrobiales archaeon | reverse complement strand
TAGAACTCGTTGAGATGTTCCACCGCATGGTCGTCCGGCAGCATGATCTGGAAAGACACCACCGCATAGTGGGAGCCCTCGGGGCTCTCGATCACAATAGGAAAATTACCGAAATTTACAAAAAATCCCCAGCTGTCTCCTTCTTCGAATTCCTTTTCCACGGAGACGTCAATTCCGATGAGATGCTTTCGCAATAATTCCTTTGCTTCCTTAGTAGATCGAAGTGTTACCTCTTCTGCACTCATGAGGGAGAATTGCCGGACGATCTAATGAATGTACAGGGTACGGAGGCCGGTCGTGGTTTGCATGAGCGGGAGGTTGATTAGGTGAGAGACGGATATATGTGCAGGCATGGCACGAAAACAGTCGCGAAAGAAGATTCGCATCTCCGGCCCTCTCCCAAAAAACCGGGTCGGCTATACCGGCCGGGCGGGGGGGCACATGTATGTGCTGAATAAATCGGACGTACTCAATTACGACGGCACCACTGCCCTGTTCTATCGCGACGGAGAGCTCCTTTATAAAAAGGAAGTGAAGGGAGAGGAACTGAAAAAGATGGTCCGCATATTGATGGACTATGGAGATGTCGTCCTGGACAAGTACTTCACACGGGTAACACCGGAGGAGACGAAAGGGGAAAAATCGACTCCGGACTTGTCACTCAAAGAGGATCGACCTGATGGGAGCCACCCGGAAAGGTTCCCGTGATTTACCTTTGATGAACAGACGTATCCTCCAAGTCCCCTGTTACAGAGAATCCTTTCATTTGGAATTGTCCCTTTAACGATCATGATCGAGGACATTAATTCCCAAACAGATCAGCGTGGATTTGTCTTTGATGTTGTTTTCATGAAGGGAGAAAACCCCTTATCTCATGGGTATATATCTCCTGTTATGCAGAGGAGAAGGCACCGGATCTGCAGGTACTGTGGGATAGAGACAGAGGAGGAGTACACGGATAAGGAGTGGGAGGCAGCAGGGGGGGAGTGCGAGGAGTGTTCGCTTGCAGAGTTCGTGGATGGAACCATCGAAGAGTGACCGATGGGGTAGCTCGATCGTGCATGCACTCGGAAAAATACACCGCTTTTGCAGAATGCATTGAAACGGAAGTGTAAAAATGGAAGTGCGGGTAAAGATCTGCGGGCTCACTCGGCCTCAAGATGCAATTCTGGCAGAAGAACTGGGAGCGGACGCGATAGGGGTAGTAGTGTTCAGCGACTCTCCGCGGAATGTTTCTGCGGAACGGGCGGAAGAAATTTTTTCTTCTGTAGGACCTTTTCTATCGACGGTTGCGGTCACCCACACCGGATCCGCGATGAATCTCCTGCGTATTCTCGCGCTGAATCCTGACGCGATTCAGATCTCCCATGGATTTTCAGGAGTTCAGAACGTGAAGATCATCCGGGTGCTCACCCCCAGCGATCCCCTCCGGGCAGACTGCAATGCAGTGGTTATCGACGGCAGCCGAGGAAAAGGAATACCATTCGATTGGGAGTATGCACGCCAGACCATCCAGAATTCTACGGTTCCGGTCATCCTTGCCGGAGGTCTTGATCCTTCCAACGTCCGGGAGGCCATCGATTATCTGCGCCCCTACGCGGTCGACGTAGCCAGCGGAGTTGAGAGCGCTCCCGGAATAAAAGATCCAGAAAAAATGGAGAAATTCCTCCGTGCGGTGCGTGACCGGGAGGATTTATGACTGCCCGTCCCCGCCTTCAAGGGTGAAATAGAAGGTTGCGCCCTTGCCGATTTCGCTCTCAGCCCAGACATTTCCACCATGTCTTTGAATGATTTTCTGGACGATCGCGAGCCCTACCCCGGTCCCCTCATATTCGCTTGCGGTGTGTAGACGCTGGAATACCCCGAACAATTTGTGCACGTAGCGCATATCGAATCCGATCCCGTTGTCTTTTACATAGTACACGGTCCGGTTTCCTTTTGGATATGAACCTACCTCGATCTCCCCTTTCGCCCGGCTGCGGGTAAATTTCAATGAATTGGAGAGGAGATTCTGAAAGACCAGCTTGAGCATCGCGGGATCGGCGGAACAGAGCGGCAGGTCATGGATAGTTATGTCGACCTGACGATGATCAAGTTCGGCATGGATCTCTTCCAGCGCAGCGGCAGCCAGAGGTTTGGGATCCAGAATTTCCTTTTTGACCTGAGAACGGCTTGTCCGGGAGAAATTAAGCAGCGCATCGATGAGAAGGGCCATCTGCTGGGCATTGGCCCGGACTTTGGACAGGTACACCTTCGCCTCCGGCGGCAGGGAGTTCTGGTAATTTTCGAGAAGAATTCCGGAAAAGCCATCAATTGCCCGCAACGGAGCCCGCAGGTCATGGGAGACGGAGTACGTAAAGGATTCCAGTTCCTTGTTCGTTTCGACGAGTTCGATCGTGCGTTCCTTGACCCGGTGCTCCAGTTCATCGTTCAGTCTTCGAATCTCCTCCTCCACCTCCTTCAATTTGGTAAGATCAATCAGGGTCCCCCGTATACCGAGGGGTACACCTTCCCTGATAATCGGGGCAGTATAGACCATTGCCCGGAACCGGCTTCCGTCTTTTCGCACCAGGGTATATTCGCGTCCTCCGGTCAGTTTCTGGTAGAGGACCCCCTGGAAATTCTGCAGTGCCCTGTCCCTCCCTTCCGGCGAGATCATCTGGTGAATGAACAGCTCCTTTTCCCGATCCTCTGCCACATAGCCCAGCATATCATAGGTGTAGGGGTTCGCGTACATGATCTTCCCCTCCGCATCTGTTTCAAATATCGCCTGGGGGAGGAGACCCACGAGCTCCTTGAACTTGGATTCACTTACCCTGAGCTCCTCCTCCATCCGTTTTCGTTCGGTGATATCCCGCCCCACTACCTGGTATTCGGTGAGCGTGCCACCTGGATCGAAAAATGCGCGCAGATTCCACTGCTGCCAGCGGGAATCTCCACCGGGTAAAGGCAGAGAATTCTCGATCGTACGGGAGGGCCGGTCCGGGGAAAGCAACTGTAGATGCTTCCGGAAGGAATCCATTTCATCCGGAAGAGTCAGAGGCTGGGGGGAAGGAATGTCCTGTGCCGTGTGATGAATACCGAAGAATCGGATTTTATAAGCATCGTTCGCAAAGATGCATGTACCGTCAGGAAGAAATCGCGCGATGTATTCGCTCTGACTCTCGACCACCAGCCGGTACCTCTCCTCACTTTCGATCAGCGCTGCCTCCTTTTTCCGGAGTTCCTCGATGGTTCCTTTGAGTTTCTTCACCATGGTGTTGATGGATCTCTCCATCACTTCGAATTCATTGCCG
>JAJRCO010000300.1 GCA_028678905.1 Methanomicrobiales archaeon | reverse complement strand
GCGGGCACCATCTCGAACCTCACGTTCCGCGACCGCGTGCCTTTCCAAGCCGCGACCGGCCTCAAGCCGACGGACCTCACGGACGCCAAGCCTCTTCCCTACGACGAAGCACACCCAGGGTGGATGCGGGCCAGCGTGTGGACGCAGAACACGCTCGACGAGGTCGTTGCATGAAGCCACGAAAAGCCAAACTCACGGATGCCGACACGACCGCGACCAAGCAGGACGGCATCGACGCCGCATCGTTGCCGTCCACGTACGCGTCGCACAACGGGCAGGACGTCTTCGCGGAGATCGACGGCCGCTTGCGCCGGGACGACCCAGACGCGTTCCAACGCCGCGAGGACACGATCCGCATGCTCTTCGCGCAGCGGCACCCCGGCGAGAGCCTCCTCCGGCAAGAGACCCAGGACCGAAGCCTTATTCGCTACCTTCGAGGATGATTCCGCATGGCGAACACGACGTACATCGGGCGTGAGGCCAGCATCGTCATCACGCCCAATGGCGGCAGCCCCATCACGGTGGGCGTGGTGGACCTTCTCGAGTTCACCGTCGAGAACGAGCTCATTACGGTCCCGGCCGTGGGCGCGTTCGTGCCCGTCGACATCAAGGAAGGGCAGCAGAACGTCAAGTTCAACGGGAAGCGCGCGTTCATCGACAGCACGTTCTGGGCGCGCATCACGCGCGACACGAACGGGTACCTCACGCCCTTCACGCTCGTGGTCACGACGCTGGACAAGAGCGCGGGCGGAGCCGGCCCCTTCCCGACCATCACGCACACGCTCACGGGATGCCGTGGGCAAAGCACGAAGGGGACCGTGCCGGCGAAGGGCGGCATCCTCATGGACGAGATCGTGGGCGAAGCCATCAGCTGGGCCCGAACGGTCGCGAACGGGGCGGCGTAAGTGCCGCGTGTCGACCCGGGCCTCGCGCGCATCCTTGGAACCCCGGAGGACGTCACGCTCCCAGGAGGGGAGCACCTCCGAGTGTTCCCGTTCACGCTTCGGGAGGTCAGCGAGATGGACGCGCTCGAGCCCGGGGAGATGACGGGCCGCGAGTACATGGTCCTCCGCTTGTGGATGGTCCTCAGGAACGTGGAAGGGTACCGCATCACGCCAGAGGACGGATCGGGACCCACGAGCCCGGCCGCGTATGCCGTGTGGAAGTTGGCGCTCACGGGGCCCGCGTACGTGGCTCTCCGGTCGTTGGCGGATGCCAT
>JAJRCO010000251.1 GCA_028678905.1 Methanomicrobiales archaeon | reverse complement strand
GCCGGTCCGCGGACAGGCGGATTGCGCCCGCGGCGGCCAGGAGGCGCGCGAAGGCCGCGAGGATCGAGTCTATCCCGCCGCGATTTTAGGGTAGAAGGCCGGTTTTTCGTCAATAATGGTGGAGGTTGATATGCGTCCCCCCCGGGAGGAGCCGCGGATGATCGCCCGTCTGGCGCTGGCCGTCCTGCTCGCCGGGGCCTCGGCTGCCACCGCCCAGGAGAAGGGCCGCGCGCCCGGCCGCGTGGACGAGGTCAGGATCAACGCCGCCATCAAGAAGGGCGCGGAGTCCCTCAAAGGCCGCGCGTGGAGGGAATTCGGCGGCCGGGACATGACGTGCGAACTGGTCCTGCTGGCGATGGTCCACGCGGGCGTGCCAGAGAAGGATGCCGCTTTTGCCGGCTTTTTCAAGGGGATGCTGGAGGAGAGGCCGGAGACCACCTATCGCACGGCGCTGCGGGCGATGGTCCTCGAGGAAGTCGAGCGGGTGAAGTACCAGGTCAAGATCTTTGAGTGCGCCCAGTTCCTCGTGGACAATCAGGGGCAGAACGGCCAGTGGAGCTACGGGGAGCCTACCGTCCTCCCCGCGCCCACCCCGGCCGGCCGGAAGGAGGTGGCCACGGGTCCGCCTCCTCCGCCCGCCGGGACGCTCGTGGTCTTTTCCGATCCCTCGGGGAAACCCAAGCCGCCCGTGGTCCAGAGGATCGCGGAGCGCAAGCAGCGCGACGGTCCCCCCTGCGGGGACAACTCGAACTCGCAGTACGCCGCGCTGGGACTGCGGGCCTGCCACGACGCCGGCATCGTTTTCCCCAAGGAGGTCGTCAGCCGCGCCGCCCAGTGGTGGCGCGAATGCCAGATCAACGATTCCAATCCGGCGGGCGGAGGGCGGGTGGCCACGGGGGGCGGGCCCCGGCCTCGAGGGTGGGGCTACCGCGGCCAGGGCGAGGAACCCTATGGGTCGATGACCGCCGGGGCCGTGGGGGCGCTCGTCATCTGCGATTACATCCTGGGAACGGACTGGAAGAAGGACGACAACGTCAACGCGGGCGTCAACTGGATCCGCGACAACTACTCGGTCATCGAGAATCCGAGGCGGGGGAGGGGCCACCACTACTACTATCTCTACGCGCTGGAACGCGCGGGAATCCTCTACGACACGGAGTCCTTCGGGAGGCATGACTGGTACGCCGAGGGGGCGGCGGTCCTTCTGGAGGAGCAGACGGCCGGCGGTTCCTGGGGCAGCGTCGTGGACACGTGCTTCGCGATCCTTTTCCTCCGGCGCGCGACGCGGCCGCTGGTGGAGTCGCGCGATTCCAAGAATCCCAGATGAGCGATCAGCCCACGACTCCGGGGACGGCGGGCTCCAGGCCGCGAAGCGCCGGGAAGGGCGCCAGCGCGAGGCTGCCTCTCGCCTCCGCTCCGCAGCCCGCCCCGGATGGACCTCCGGCGTGGATCTCGATCGACGAAGGCGCTCCTCCCGGTGCCCCCCGGGATTCGATTGTCAGGAGCCTGCTCGACTCCCCGCGGAGCCGGCGCGCCGTCCTGGTCGCGGCCCTCGAGGCCGCCGTCTTCCTC
>JAJRCO010000242.1 GCA_028678905.1 Methanomicrobiales archaeon | reverse complement strand
TGTAGAGGGGGCAAAAAGGGCGGAAGAGGTCGAGATCTATTCAGTTGGGGGTACCGCTCTTTCCTTAAGCCTGAAGAGTGGGGTCATCGACACCGCCATCACCACCCGCTCCTGGGGGTTAGGAATACGTACTATCCAGGAAGGCAGGATTGGGTTCTCCAGCACCAGCGACCCGATGCGCTGGCAAGAGTGCCTGGAGGCCGCGATCGCGAGTGGGAAAGTGGCCACTTCCCAGGAGTGGAAAGGCCTCCCTCCATCCGAGAATCTGCATGTCCGTGCTCTCCGCGCAGATCCTGCGGTCTCACCAGATCTGGAGATTGCCACCACCCTGATGGAGGGCCTTCTTGCAGGGGCGAATACCCATCCCCAGGTCCGGATAACCGGTGGTGAAATCGATCTCTTCAGGGGAGAGGTGCGCCTCTGGAACAGTCATGGGATTGCGTATTATACACCCAGTACGCGAGTAAGTGTTTCCCTGGAGACCATTCTTGGTGAATCCACGGGGTATGAGTTCGATTCTTCGGCGTTTCTTGATGTGGACGCGGAGAAGGTGGGAGAAAAAGCGGCATTTCTCGCGGCACATAGTGCTACTGGGGGAGATATCGATACTGGCGCCTACGAGATCATTCTCTCCCCGATCGCCTCCGCCCAGCTGATCGGGCAGGTCGTCATCCCGGCCCTGTCCGGGAGGAATGTCCATGCGGGACGTTCTTTCCTTGCGGGAAAGGTAGGAACAGAATGCATGGGGTCTGAAATCTCCCTGTTTGACGATCCTTTCGCCCGCGGGCTTGGGAGTACGGATTGGGATGCCGAAGGAATGCCGGCCCGGCGTATCGATTTCGTGCGTGGGGGTATTCTGCAGTGTTTTGCGTACGATCTGAAGACAGCCTACCGTTTCCAGGAAAACAGTACCGCAAGTGCTGTCCGCTCCGGTTTCGGTGGCTCACCATCCATCGGGGTCCATAACCTGATACTGGAAGGAGAGCGCTGGGATATTTTTGATGAAAGGGCGCTCTATATTCATGATATCGTGGGAGCACATACCGCGAATCCACTCTCCGGAGATTTCTCGGTGGAACTCTCTAACGCATACTGGGTAGAGGAAAATACGCCGCAGGAACCGGTGCGCCATGCCATGTTTGCAGGTAATGTATTTGATCTCCTCCGATCGGTAATAGGGCTAGGCAGGGAATCCCGCGTGGTAGGCCCCCTCATCCTTCCCCCCATCCGGTTTCATTCCCAGCGTATTATTGGAAAGTAATCCGTGAAAGCCCGAGAAATTTTCGGGATCAACGGTGCAGGAAGACTGCCAGTCCCAGGTGACGCCAGTACGGTCGAGGTCGCACTCCGTTTTTGTAATTTCAGATAGGGTTATATATGGTCCCATGCACTCGTACTGTGAGGTGAAATCTGATGTGTTCCGTCGGTGGCCCCATGGATGTAGAATATAACGAACGAGTGAAAGGGAAAGATTACCGCTGTAAATCCTGCGGGGAACGCTTCAAAGGTGTGGGAAAGAGACCAGTCTGCCCGAGCTGTCAGTCTGATCAAGTAGCGGAAGAATGAAGTGGTCTCCCCTTCCCGATGGACTGCTCCTCATCGAGGGTAACACTTCTTTTCTTCTGGTCGGAAGGGCAGAACGCTCCTTTTCTCTCTATATCGAAACCAGTCATGAGGAGTACATCCAGGAAGTCGATCCTGATGATCTGGTGGTGGTCTCCTCTCCGGAAGGAGGACCATATGAACCAGCGATCATGCTCCTGGAGCTGGTCCGCACCTATCATATTCCCCTGATAGTGCTTCCACAGGACCACCCAGGCAGCCGACGTCTGAAGCTGGTGGTCGCAGTTGCACCCCGCGTCACTACGAGCTGTTCCATCGTGCGGGGGACCCACCCCGAACAGCACTTGCTCTGTTCCTCTGAAGAAATGGCAGGAATATCTCTGATCGGAGATAATGGGGAGATTGTTGGTGAAAATATCCCTGGCGGTGCGGTGATACGGCATCTCCCTCGCTCATAAAGCGTGATTCAACTTGATTTCTGATATCCACATATTTTAAGAAGAAAACAGCGGTACCATTACCAATTAAAAACAAATATAAGGGTACTTTTCTCCATGTATGTGTATGGCTTGAGAGGAGGGTTTGATGAAAAGTGAGGTTCTGAAGAGCATAAAACAGACCGAAGAAGAATATCTGACCATGATCAGCGAGGCTAAAGCAGAGCGGGAGAAGCGTATATCCGGGGCGAAGCAGGAAGCCGATAATCTGATCATGAAGGCGAAAGCCGATATCGAAGAGTATAAGAAGAAACGCCTGGCTGATGCCCGTGAAGAAGCGGCCAACAGGCGTCGCGCGATCGTCAAAGCCGGGGAAGACCGCACCGCTGCACTCCGTACACGAGGTAAGAAAAATCTCGACAAGGCAGCGGCACTGTTAATTGAACGCCTTAAGGAGCAACTGCATGTTACGGCCTAGACCGATGACACGCATGCTCATTGTGGCGTCCAAGGATCACTTGCGAACCATCGTGCAGGAACTCTACGCGCATCGCGTCTTTCACATACAGGATTTTGTGGAGGGAAGAGACGAAGAGAAACTTACTATTGGTACGCCTCTTCAAGAGGCGAGCGAAGTATCAGAAAAACTGGTGAAAGTCCGCTCCCTTGAGGCGACATTTCGGATAAAGGGCGAGGATCTTGTTCCGGCAGGAAAAAGGTCGACCGCTGAGTTGCGAGTCGCAATCGATGGGAATCTTGTCTCTCTGGAAACTCAGGTGAATGAGACCTTAACCCAGATAGCGCAAACCGATACTGCAATCCGGGAAACTGAGCAGTATATGGCGGAAGTAGCTCCATTCGCCCTTGTATCAATCCCTTTGGAGTTATATCGGGGATATGAGACCCTTTCTGTATTTACGGGAAAGATCCCTCATGACGTGACTATCCCTGTATCGCACGAGAAGGTATATGTTTCATCAAAAGAGGGAAGTTTCTTCGCAGTATTTGTGCAAAAAAAGGATCGTGAGGAGATACAAAAGATCCTGGAATCGCACCAAT
>JAJRCO010000389.1 GCA_028678905.1 Methanomicrobiales archaeon | reverse complement strand
TCGATATCGATTTTTCTGCCATATTGCACTTATTTTATCACTAATTATCATTATAATCATTAATTTGTTACAGATAATAAAAATCCCCTGACGTAATTCTCATCTGAATAGATTTTTCCCAACGATAAATATGATGATCAACGCTTTTAGTACATCGATGGCTGAAGATTCACTGCCCATAAAACAAAAGATCCCAAGATAATCACGATTTTTCTTCAAAGATGCCTCCATTGTTGAAAGATGATACTTGTGATCGTAATTGTTTTCATTTCGTTTGATGAAAGGATCATTGAGATGTGTAGTGTGAACGAACCGGTGAGCCTGATGCTGCAGCATGGTGAAGTATATCGGCAATTTGAATAAAGCGAAGAGGAATTACTATGGTCGTCGAGCAGATTCCAAAAATTGTAGGATTCGTCTATGCCCTGGTCATCGTCGTGATGTGTGCGGCTCTCTTGTACACAGGGCGGTGGAGCCGGAGGATCGGATATGCCCTACTGACCATCACGCTCGGTTTTGGTTTTCTAATCCTCGCGCCGATCATGCCGTATCAGCTTCAGATGCTCGTGCTGAGAGATATGAAGGGGCTCGGTGGACCGCTTATCGCCGCGGTTCTGGGGATTATACTGATACTTGTTCTCTCGTTCATCTTCGGTCGTTTTTATTGCGGCTACCTATGCCCGGTAGGTGCTGCACAGGAGGCCGTGTCACGGGTATCTCCCCGCACAGTCCGGGTAACCCAGAAGACCCTGACTGGTGCAGTTCGGCTTGGAGTCCTGGGTGCATTTTTCCTTGCAGGATGCACTGTTTCATTTGGCCTCCTCTATCCTTTCGGAATCCGGGACTTCTTTTCCCTCTCCTTCTCGGCAGCGTTCTTTTCTTTCATAGGCGTACTGCTCGTCTCAGTTATGGTGTACCGCCCCTTCTGCCGCTTCATCTGCCCGTTTGGGGCACTCGCTGCTTTTGCCGCGATGCCTGCAGTTTTCAAGATTCATCGGACAGAAGCCTGCATAGACTGCGGGAATTGCGAACGAGTGTGTCCTACGGATGAAGCTAAACGGAGTGACCTGAAAGGAGAGTGTTATTTATGCGGGCGATGCATTGACACCTGTTCTACTCCAGGAGCACTGCGGTACAGACGGCCATAATCTGGAACCTGCCTCTGCCTGATGGACCAGTTGCTCTTTTTTTTGCCGACATGAACGATCACCAAGACTTCTTCAGGGGCGGAACTTCACTATCTTCACTTATCATCACCACCTGGCCCAACCCCCCTGACAACAACTCTCTGTGACCGGACGCCGGCGATATTGCGGGAACTACACAAATCCCTCTGGCTGGGAAGCGAAGCCCATTCTGCAGAGAAGATAGAGAAGTACTGAAATTTTATCTGGCAGAGAATTTAACCGCATACCGTGTGTCTTCGGCTGTGAATTCTCTCTCCATCAACCACGGAAGGACTGATGAAACCGTTTGATCGGTGACGCGCGAATGCCGTTGAAAGGGAGAGTACCCCATCATACGCTGTACAGATACTATCCTGACCATCTTACTCTGTTATGACTCCTGTAATTTAGGATCATATCGTAGGTATTAATGTCAATCTGGGTGCGATCTCTGGCGAAACCTATTAATTCCCAGCAACCTCTTCGTACCTTCGGGGATGAACATGGCAAAGGAGAAAGATCTCGGAAAGGAATTCCCTAGTATTATCGATCGCGCCTATAATTACTCCAAGCGGCATACGAAGATCGCGGACATTATGAGTGCCCCGGTGGAGACCGTACGTATCGATACCTCTATGGAAGAAGCAGCCCAGAAAATGGGAGATCGGCATATCGGCAGCCTCATCGTGGAAGAGTATCAGACGCCGATTGGCATAGTTACCGAGCGGGATCTCCTCACCCGGGTGCTGGCGGAGAAGCGGGACCTTATCCGAACCCGCGTCAAAGAAGTGATGTCCTATCCACTGCATAAAATCTGCCCGACGTTGGAGATTCGATTTGCAGCCCAGACCATGATCCGGAAGAAGGGACGACTTGCCGTATTTGAATGTGGCGATTTGATAGGGATTCTCACCGCTTCGGACTTGATCCGGAGCATGCCAGATGCACCAGAGACCAGCCTTTGTGTTGACGACTTCATGACGAAGAAAGTAGTGACGGTCTCCGAAGGAACAACATTGGCTCGGGTGACCGATCGCATGGGGAAGGAGCGGATCGGGAGCGTGGTGGTAACCAGAAAAGAGAAACCTATTGGAATCTTCACGGAAAGGGATCTTTTAACCACCTTCCTGGCGCAGAAAAAGCCTTTGACCATGAAGGTGGGAGAGGCCATCTCTACTCCTCTCATTACTGCCCCGGTAGGTATCAGCCTGCATGAGGCTGCTACCCTTATGGCCGCCGAGCATATCCGGAGGCTTCCTTTATTGAAAGGAGGGGAGATAGTCGGAATTATCACCGCCCGCGACCTTGTGGAGGGATATGCGAAGTGACTAGCGGACATATCCAAAAATCTAAAAAGAATTATAACATGAATGCTGCCCATTGAAATTGGCGATTTGGGTTAAATCCCCCAAGAATGAGTTTTTTCATGTTTTCTGACCTCCATGAGGTTGAAATAGTATCCGGGCAATCAGGATTATAAAGAATATAAGGATGGCTTAAAATATGCGTTCACTAACCGTCAAGCTCAACAGTAACCACGAACCATTTGCCCCCCATATTCTAAAATTTATAGAAAAAGACGATCCTTGCGAGAATAAGAAAGAGAATCACAACGCCGATGAGGCTGCCCATCTCGATTCTATTCGTACGTTTCTTCTTCTGGCGTTTTTAAGGTATTTATTGTGATCACTGGGCTTTTCACCCGACTGGGATCTTTTGGCTTTCTTCTACGGTTACCATAGTTGGACTTCTTACCTATTCTCAGAATTGCAAAAAAGTGCCTTACACCTGTGTCGATCGATAATCAAGAAGAGTAGTTGATGGCGATTTCCTAAATTTGAAAAACATTAAAGTTTTGCACGATAACGTCGCATGGCAATACTCTGCGTGTCAAAGGGACGCGATGGGGATCTGGATCAGACATGCATCGAGAAGCTTGTTTGTGACCGTGCGAGCTACATGAGGCACTCCTTAGTCGTTGATAAAGTGCTGACAGCGAGGACACCACCAGCCGATAGCGATGGAATGCTGCTTTCGGTGTTCATCGAAGATCTTGACATAAGTGCGCTTCATCCGCTGCCGTTTCGGGCGACCACTTTGTGGTATGGAATGACAATTATTCGGGCAGGAAGGTCCGGAGCACATATTACGTAGTGATCGCAAATAGGCTCAAAAATTTTACGGGTGACTGGACCCAAGAGCTTTCTGCAGCAAAGTTATCATTGCTCCTTAAACCAGACCAACGATTGTTCGAGGGAATTGCCCTCTCTCTGACGGTTTTCACTCTGCACAGGAGATTCTATCCAGTTCATTTTTCGGAAAGATGAATTGGATTCCATTACTTATTCTTCATTCTTACACCTATTGCCCATTCTATAGTACAAAATTGTGTTCTTGATTCTTCTTACTCAGTGAGGGATACCGTTCCCCCCCATTCATCAGGGCGGGATGAGACATCATTTGCATATACGCGCACGGTGACATCATATGCCCCGCTCAGGGAGATCGGCCCCACCTTCCGGTGCAGAATTTCCCTCTCCCCCGGTGTATTTCCAGGGTGAATTCCTGGGAGACCGTTCGTGACTGGTATCCCAGCGGGAATCCGAAATCCCGCCCCGCGGTCAGAGTTATTCGTACTTTCGTTATCGGCAGATCGCCGGTATTCTTTATGGTGATGCGTGCTACCGAGGCTTTGCCACGACTGAGGTCGCACCGAGTGTAGTCACGCCATATTCACAGACGATCTTCTTTATCTGTTCCTCTTCTTTGATGGGGGAGGCTCTGGTCGATGAGGTCCCTATCGAACGCCAGATTAAATCATAGTCCGCCTGATGATGATCAACGCCACTCCCAGAGCGAAGAGGGGATCGATGCTGGCGATCCCGATGTACCAGATCGAGGCTAATCCGACGAGCACGCCAACGACGTATCCATTTCCGTCCTAAAATGCCAGACGTCGCTTTCCAGAGCGATGACCCCGGTCTGCTTCGCCACAATCATCAGCTGGTGCGATACCAGCCAGTTCGCCAGTATGCTGAAACAGCCATCACGCGATACCCGCGATAAGCAGGTTCTGATCCAGCTCGGCCCTCCCTCTTCCAGGAATTCGCAAGCCTCTCAGATGATCAGTGCCGCTGCCACAAAGATAAGCAGCGCCGATCAGCCGGAAAATCTTCAAATTTTCCGTGCCGAATTCATGGTTTTGATCGTTGGGCTCTGATGATTGATACCCGCGGCGAGCAGGCCCATCAAGGAATTAATCGCCTCGGAAATGATGTTCACTGATCCGACAAAAAATCCCACCAGAAATTTGAGAATAACCAGAGTCGTATTCGATGCGATGGAGATGCGGGCCGTCTGCCGGAGGATATTGAGTTCTTCCAAAGAGATTGACCCGAGCTCATTTCCAAGATGTACCCTCATGCTGCCCAAGAAGATATTAAGATGATGAAGGATATGGTTCCGGGTTACCGGAATGTACGCTCGAGATGTCCTACAAAAGTGGCTGATGATGCTTAAAGCCGTTAATAATCCTAATTTTAGGTCGTCATGCAGAGGGAGTTGGGTAAAGGTCCAAATTCGTCTGGTGCGCTAGCGTTTTTTTCCTCTAAAAAAGACTGCATAATACAGTTCATACATACCCATTAGGACCGCAGCAGTATATCCGACCAGTGCAAGATAGAAGATCGAGCTTGGTAGGGTCAAACCCGAAGCCAGGAGCACGATCGAGGAACCGATCACCAGCGCCGCAATAATTATTCCCACCGTTATCTTATCGGTGGATTTGTGTATCGCGAGGCGGAACCGGTCCAGATCACCAATCTCCATCTTGATTGAACCTGAGGAGAAGGTCTGCAGCGCCCGATCGAGGCTGGAAGGAAGCCCCACCACTCCTTCGAGGGTATCCGCAATCGACTGAATCGTATCATTAATAACTTTTTCTGTCGTTTTTTCTCGAGAAAGTCTATCCAGATAATCGCGAGAGTGCAGAGAAAAGTTGAAGTTGGGATCCAGTGCCACTCCTACCGATGCCACCTCCATGATCACCTTTAGCATCAGCATCATGTTCATTGGAACCTGTAACTGGTACTTCCGAAGTACTGCGGTAAGGTCTTCCACCATGGTGCTGAAATTGAATTCCCGCAGTCGGATTTCATTATAATCGGCAAGTAGAATATAGAGATCGTCCTTCAATCTGTCCTCGTATTCGGGTTTGATATCTGTGCCCAGATCTTTTAGTGTCTGATAGAGAAGATTGATATTATTCGTCTCGATGGAACGGAGCAGATTGATGTAAACTTGCTGTTTTTCCGGCCGTAACACCCCTACTATTCCGAAATCCAGGAAGGCGAGGTTACCCTGTGGGGTGATCAGAAGGTTTCCGAAATGGGGATCTCCATGAAAAAATCCATCCTTAAAAATCTGCTTCATATATGCATTGAAGCCCCTTTCGGCAATGACTACGGGATTAACTCCCATTCTCTTGATCTCCTCTTTCTGATCAATACGGACGCCCTGGATATATTCCATCACCAGGAGGTTACGGCCAGTATGCTCCCAGAATATTTTTGGAAATTTGATGCCCGGCCAACCCGAAAAATTATACGCGAACCGCTCCCCATTTTTCCCATCCTTAGTAAAATCCAGCTCTTTCCGAATCTGCTCTGCAAAATCCTGCACAAGTCCGATGGGATTATACACCTTGGATTCGGGGAACGTTTTTTCAATCCTTTCGGCAAGTGATCGGAGGATGACGATATCCGTCTCAATCAGTGCATCTATTTCTGGGCGCTTGATTTTCAGCACAACCTCGGTTCCATCCTTCAGCCTTGCCCGGTGCACCTGGGCGAGTGATGCGGCCGCCAAGGGTTTTTCGTCAATGTTCTGGAAGCATTCCTCGAATACTTCACACCTGTCCTGAATCTTCGGGCGGAGCTTTGAGAATGGAACGGGAGGAACCTGGTCCTGCAACTTTTTCAATTCCTCAATAAGGCCAGGTGGAAAGAGGTCCTCGCGGGTGCTCATGATCTGACCGAATTTGATAAAGGTGGGGCCCAGCTCTTCAATAGCCATTCTGATACGCACATAGATGGATTTCTGTTTCTCTGGAAACCGCCTGTATCTCTTCATCCATGAAACAGGAAGCATCTCTTCTATAAGGATTCCAAAACCGTATTTGATGAGAATGTCCGTTATCTGACTATAGCGCCGGAACCGAGTGACCATTGTCCCAAGATGGGAGAGGAAATATTTAATGCTACGGTTGGCTGGTTATGGAATTTCTGTAAAATCTACCAAGGCTCATCGGAATCGACCGCGAGATCTCTGTCCGTGAAGCAATTCTGACCAAGGATATCTTTGGTCAGAGTCATAATACCCCTAACTTTTACGGAAATGCTGATAGCTTATCCGTATCTGTTATGCACCTGAAGATTCTGGAGATTCCGGTCCTTTTGTTTCTGGATTAGGATCTCCGGTGTTTCCAGGCAATCTAAATCTATCCAAAATACTCTGTTTTTTTTATTTGTGAAATATTTCTCTGCCCGTATGGAAATCTTCGATGACCCTCTTCATGGTTGCCAAGATTAGTACGATTCTGGGAACGGTGCAGGATGCAGTTTATCAAGCCCCCGAAGAATCGGTGTCCGAGACATTAAAGAAATGGATTCCTCGTATA
>JAJRCO010000091.1 GCA_028678905.1 Methanomicrobiales archaeon | reverse complement strand
TTTTTGAAATAATCCCAAAGATGAATCCGATTCTCCCTGCACTGTACATCACTCCTGAGGGATTCATGGATTCGCACCTCCGGGTGATAAGTCCATCGTTTTTGCTTGCGTGATACTATTATTTCCAATGGAGATTGTGATTGCTATTTTCAGACGTATATCTGGTATCCGGCTTCAGGCCCATTGACTGTTGTAATTGTAATCTGGGGACCCCTTTGTTTCCTGTGGAATGAAAAATATTTTCCTGTATTAATTGAAAGTTGATAGAATATTATCCATTTGTAAATATAAAAATAATAATATATAAATATTATTATATTATTCCCACACAAAAAAGTGCAGATACAAAATGAATCGTATCCAGCTGCATTGGAAATGAAGGGGTGGCGGGTCAGGATAGAATAATACACACTCTTATCATACCAGTCATTGATGAAAGCAAGCCATATGCTTCCGGTAGAAATCCGGGCTGCGGTGATAACTGTTTCTACCTCCCGGACTTTGGAAACGGATGAGAGTGGAAAAACAATCAAAGCCATGCTCGACGGTGCCGGAATCGACGTGGCTTGGTATACGATTGTCACCGACGAAATAACAGCAATCCAGGAGTCTCTCCGTAGCGCTCTCGAACGGGCCAATTGCATTATCTTTTGTGGAGGAACCGGCCTTACCAGTGATGACTGCACAATCGAAGCAATTCATCCGTTTATCCAGAAAAGAATCGATGGATTTGGTGAAATCTTCCGGTATCTGAGCTACCAGGAGATCGGAACGGGGGCCATACTATCGCGATCCCTTGCCGGAATTATCGATCAGAAGGTTGTATTCTGTATTCCCGGATCCTCCACGGCAGCCCGGCTGGCGATGCAGTCCCTGATTCTCCCCGAAATAGGACACATCCTCTCGCACGCACGACAATAGCCATCAGAGCTCAGCATCAAATTCTGCCGGGATTGGAACGTGCCAGTTCTGGATTGGTTTTTCATAGAGAAACCAAAAGGGGTACTTTATCCGGGATAATTGGAACTTCGGTATTTTCGGATAATCTCCAGCCACTTATTTGTTGACGTCCAGCAAGGCCACCCGTTCCAGGATGAGCTCCCCGATACGGTCGAGGCCAACCGCCCTTTTTTCTTCTGCAGTTATCTGGAAAAGACGCTCAAGGTTCTGCAGTTTTGTTGCCGTCAGCTCCTCCCAGTCTTCATCTGTATACTGGACCCAGGACGCCACTTCCCTGAACGCCTGCTCTCTAAAAGGAATAAAACACATATACAGATTTCTCGTCTCCTGGCTCACTCCGAATACGCGAGCTGCACTGGTGTGACGGGTACCTCCGGCATAGAGGAGCACCTCCATCTCGAGCGAGTCCGCGATAGGCGTACCTCTCTGCCATGATCGGAGACCATGCTTGATCGCGGATTCGACATGTCTCATACCCGCAACCCTGTCTGCATCGATACATACGATGGTACAGGCAGAGCGCATCCCTGCCTCCCGGACATGTCCGATCAGTAACCTCGATTCCTGAGATTCAACAATGGCCCGGTATATTCCAAAACCGTCCCCGGTCATCAGAACCCCTCGAGAGAAGACTGGTCTTCCTGTCTGGATTCCAGCTGGGCAAAGATCTGTTCGGTGATACCGGTGCCCAGGACGGGTGCGATTTTCTGTTTACCCGCTGCTTTCAGTGATGTGAGATCGGTTATCCCGTGATTGTAGAGGCGCCGGGCCCGCACCCTCCCGATTCCCCGTAGGCGGATGAGGGGCAGCAGCTCTTCCCGTATCCCGTGTTTTGCCCGTACCTCATAGTTACGGACATTCCTGGCAAGGGACGGGGAAAACATCTCCGAGAGCCGGGTACCCGCATGCAGAAGCCACTGCACGCCTTCCACCGTGGAATAGATGTCACCGGGGCCGACGCTGTAACGTTCGCAGAGTGGAGCCTCTCCCATTTCATTGGCCCAATCACGGACGAGGAGGGCCGTTTTCAGTCCGGAGAGGTATGCTCCCATCTCTTCATCCCCATAGTACGGGACTTCCATCCAAAGTTCGTCGCCATGCTCGCGGAGCACCCGGTCCAGCAGATGCTGATCGCCCTTCTTCATATACAGGGTCTGCATATCGGGTGTTCCACACACCATCTGCAAGTAACCAAGTTCGGTGAATGGCATTTCCTTCCGTAACGTGGAAGCGATCAGCTCTGCACTGCGGGGATCAAGATACAGGTGAGAGACAAGGTGACCGTATTCGGTGGCTGAAAACCGGTCATCTATCTCAACAATCATCTCGCTCACGCGGAGATATTCCAGCGAACGTGCCAGGATCGTATCCAGAAGAGCGGGATCCCCCTTCTGGTGGCTGTAAAACGTCTTTCTCAGGAAGATGGACAATTCCTCGTAGGTGTGTGAAAATCCGGTGGAGATCAGAGAGAGGATATGAGTGCACAGTGCCCACGTGGTTGCGCAACGTGACTGGACGTCCTCCGCCGGTGCGTTAAGATACCACTCGGTGAGTCTTTCCACATCCCCCTGGTCTTTTGCGATGAGGACCGCCTCTCCATATGGATCAAGACGGGGCCGCCCCGCTCTTCCGGCCATCTGCTGGTATTCGCGCACCGGAATAGGCGCCATCCCTTCTCCGCTCTCATAGCGCAGATAATCGCGGATCAACACTCTCCGGGCAGGAAGATTCAGACCAGCGGCAAGAGTCGGCGTGGAGGAGATGCACCGGATCAGTCCCTTTCGGAATCCACCCTCAACCAGCGAGCGGGCCTCCCGTTTCAATCCGGCGTGATGAAATGCCGCCCCGGACTGGATACAGCCGGCAAGATCCCTCTCCACTTCTGTTTCTGCTAACGATCGCATACGCTGGGCAAATCCGGACAACTCTTCTCCACCAGGACCGATCGCACTGGCAACTCTTCGTGCAAATGCCTCTGCATTGCGCCGCGAGCCGAGGAAGACCAGGCACTGCCCTCCTTCTGAGAGAGTATCGAGAACGAGATTGAGATCATCAAATTTGGAGATACCAGGGATAGCCCGCTCACCATTAGGAAAGATGATCTTTCCTCGATAGAAGATCCCCTGTTTGAGCTCGACCGGTCTCCAGGTTGACGTGACCGCTTTCGCGTCCAGCCAGTCCGCGAGCTCCCCCGGGTTACCGATAGTAGCGCTGAGCGCGAGTACCTGCATCTCCGGATTGCGCGTGCGGAGCTTGGTGATTACCATTTCCAGAGTCGGTCCACGGTCAGGTGAATCGAGGAGGTGTACCTCATCGACCACCAGGAGGGTGATATCTGTTAACCAGGGAGCGCTGTTCCGCAGCAGGGAATCAACCTTCTCGCTCGTGGCGATGA